>CAZVBY010000060.1:3402-10968 GCA_964625895.1 uncultured Thiobacillus sp. | reverse complement strand
GGTTCCACTTGCCCTCCTCGCCCCAGCGGAAGCCGATGGAGCCGTTGGGGGCGACAAACTGGCCGCTGGCCTCGTCCCAGGCGATGGTCTTCCACTCCGGGTTGTTGGCTTCGTTCAGGTTGCCGGTGAAATCGGAGGCGCGCAGGTTGCGGTCGGAGACATAGCCGCCGTCTTTGCCACCCTCGTGCTTGCGCAGCAACACCTGCATGGGCAGGTCGGTGTACTTGCGCGCGTACTCCTGGAAGTAGGGCACCTGCTTCTCGACGTAGAACTCCTTCAGCGCCACGTGGCCCATGGCCATGAAGGCGGCGGAGTCGGTGCCCTGCTTCACCGGCATCCACAGATCGGCGAACTTCACGTACTCGGCATAGTCCGGCGCCATGGACACGATCTTGGTGCCCTTGTAGCGGGTCTCGATGGCGAAGTGGGCGTCCGGGGTGCGGGTCATCGGCAGGTTGGCGCCGGTGATGATCAGGTAGGTGGAGTTGTACCAGTCGGCCGCTTCCGGCACGTCGGTCTGCTCACCCCAGGTCTGCGGGCTGGCGATGGGCAGGTCGCAATACCAGTCATAAAAGGAACCGCAGGCGGCGCCGATGAGGGACAGGTAGCGACTGCCCGCAGCGTAGGAAATCATCGACATGGCGGGAATCGGCGAGAAACCGTAGATGCGGTCCGGCCCCCACTTGTTGATGGTGTGCACGTTGGCCGCGGCGATGATCTCCAGCACCTCGTCCCAGTGGGTGCGCACGAAGCCGCCCAGGCCCCGCACCTTGACGTACTTGTCGCGCTTGGCGGTCTCCGCCTGGATGGCGGCCCAGGCCTCCACCGGGTCCTTGCCAGCCTTCTTCTCGGCGCGGTAGAGGTCCAGCAGGCGGCCGCGGATCATGGGGTACTTGATGCGGTGCGGCGAATACAGATACCAGGAGAAGGAGGCGCCCCGCTGGCAGCCCCGCGGCTCGTGGTTGGGCATGTCCTCCCGGGTGCGCGGGTAGTCGGTCTGCTGCATCTCGAAGGACACCAGGCCGTTCTTGACGAAGATCTTCCAGCTGCAGCCGCCGGTGCAGTTCACGCCGTGGGTGGAGCGCACCACCTTGTCGTGGCGCCAGCGGTTGCGGTAGGCGTCTTCCCACTTGCGGTCCTCGATGGTCATCACCCCATGCTCGCCGGAGAACGACTCCCGGGGATGGGTGAAGTAAGTCAGTCGGTCGAGAAAGTGACTCATGTAATGCTCCTTGCGGTGTGTAGGGTGGGTCAGGCCGAAGGCCGTAACCCACCATTCATCCGGTGGGTTACGCCGCGATGCGGCTAACCCACCCTACGGTTCTCCATGCCGGCGCTCTCATCGGGACACCAGCGAATAGGCGGCATACCCTGCCACCAACAGGCCGACCAGCAGGTTCAGCGGCCGGGTCTTTTCCGAGTAGTGGGGAATGAACAGGGCGTCGATGCGCATCGCCTCGGTAAGGCGAGTACGCATGAACATCGCGGACATCAGCACCAGGCCGTACAGGCAGCCCAGCAGATTGATCAGTACGTCCGGGTGGTTCATGGTCGACGCTCCGTTCACTTGTCGATGCGGTGGCTCAGGCCTTGTGCAGGTCCACCTGGCGCATGCGTTCCTTCTCGCTCTCGGAGAGCTTGTCCCACCAGGTGCCGCCGGAGTTGCCGTAATCGAAGCGCTCGGCGCCCTTGCGGGTGTAGTACCACCAGTTGACGAGCAGGGTGTAGGCATAGAAGACCGCGATGCCGATGAAGAACATCTTGGCGTCGCCGGTCATGTCGATGGACTTGCCGATCAGCCAGTTCCACACGAAGGGGCCGAATGCGCCCCACGCGCCGGTCCAGCCCAGCATCTGCGCGCCCTTGGCGGGCGAGTAGGCGAACACGATCGGATACTGGCGGAAGGTGGCCGCGTTGTTGATGCCGGTCATCAGGAAGATCCACAGCATGCCCCACAGGAAGCCCTGGAACTGCTCCACGCTGCTGGGCGTCAGGTAGCCGCCCAAGGCCAGGAACAGCACGCCGGCGATCTGGCCGATGGTGGTCCACTGCATGCCGATGCTGCCGCCGATCTTGTCGAAGATGCCGCCGGTGAGCACGCGCACCAGGCCGCCGATCAGCGGGCCGAGGAAGGCATAGGCCAGCGGGTCGGGCGCACCATCGAAGCCGCCGTACAGCGTCTTGATCAGCATGGGGAAAGCGGCCGCGAATCCCGAGAACGAACCGAATGATGTGATATAGGTCATCGTGCAGTTCCAGGTGTGCGTCCGTGCCCGGTTGCGCGCGGAAAGTATCTCGAACTGACCCTTGAAGCCGCGCGCCGGCACCGACACGCTCCTCAGGAACAGCACGCTGAGGATGAAGGCCACCACCAGGAACGGCACCCAGATGAAGGCGGCGTTCTGCAGCCACATCGCCTTCTTGGCCACGCTCCTGTAGGCGACTTCCGTGATCTCGCCGGCAGCGTTGCGCTTGACCTCCAGCTTCATGCCCTTGGTCGGGGTCACCGCAACGATGCGGCCCTGCGCGTCCCTGGTGACTTCTTCCTTGATCTTCTTGACCGTGTCGGTCTCGTGCAGGACGACATCCTTGAGCTTGCCGTTCTCGTCCTTGATCACCTCGATGACGCCAGCCAGCTCAGGATTTTTCACGATCACGTCGGTGATGATGCACACTTCTTTCTTGGTGGCCGGATCCTTGGCGCATGCCTCCTTGGTGAGTGTGATGGCGCCCTTGACCGGCTCGCCCTTGGTGAACACCTGGGGGCCGCCGGCGAGGCCGCCGATGGCGGCAAAGCCGATGATCCAGGGCGCGACGAACTGGACGATGGACACGCCGAAGTTGCCCAGCCCGGCCTGGATGCCCATGGCAAGCCCCTGCAGCCGCTTGGGGAAGAAGATGCTGGTGGAGGGCATGAACGACGAGAAGTCGCCGCCGCCCAGGCCGCACAGGAAGCCGATGATCATGAAGGTTTCCCACGACGTGTTCAGGTCCTGGATGGCGTAGCCCAGCCAGATCATCGGGGCAATCTTGATGATGGTGGCGATGCTGACCACCGGTCGGGTGCCGAGCACCGGGATGAAGTTGGAATGCACCAGCCGCAGGATGCCGGAGGCCAGGCCGGGAATGGCCGCCAGCCAGAACAGTTCCATGGTGGTGAACTGGAAGCCGATCGCCGGCATGCGCACCACCACCGCGCTCATCACGAACCACGTGGCGAACGAGAAAATCAGCGAAAAGGTCGTGATGCCGCAGGTGCGCCAGGCGATCGCCTTGCCGGTTTGTTCCCAGAACTGTGGATTCTCCGGTTCCCATCGGGTAATCTTGGTCATGGCAGGTTTCTCCGTTTAGGGTTGATTCATTTCGCGCCGCAAAACACGGCGGGGTCTTACTCCATCGTGTCCGCGGCCAGCGCACGATTCCGCACGCGTGCCGCATCCATCGGGCGAACTTCCGTCCAGTACATCCACATCAGGGACACCCAGACGATGCCGAACATCAGCATGAAGGCGGAGGAGCGGATGCCGGTGAGATCGACCAGCGCGCCGAACATGATGGGCATGAAGAAGCCGCCCAGGCCGCCGGCCATGCCGACCACGCCGGAAATCACGCCGATGTTGTGCGGATAGTCGTCGGAGATGTACTTGAACACCGAGGCCTTGCCGATGGCGAACACCACGCCGAGGGCGAACAGCAGGATGGTGAACATCGTCGCATTCAGGCCGAAGTGGAAGGAAACCGGACCATTGACCGTCTGGATGGTGATTTCGCTTTGCGGATAGGACAGGAAGAACAGGCAGACCAGGGAAATCCACAGCACCCACCAGGTGATGGTGTGCGCCCCGAACTTGTCGGAGAACCAGCCGCCCACCGCACGCAGTATGCCGCCGGGAATGCTGAAGGCGGCCGCCAGGAAAGCGGCTTCCTTGAGACCGAAGCCGTATTCGCTGACGTAGTATTTGGTCATCCACAGCGCCAGCGCCACATAGCCGCCGAACACGATGGAGTAGTACTGGCAGTAGCGCCACACTTTCGGATCCTTGAATGCGGCCAGCTGCTCGCGGATGGTGACCTGCTTGCCGACCTTGTGCACGGGATCGCTGTAGGTGAAGAACCAGAACACGAGGGCCATCACCAGCATCAGCACCGCGTAGACTTGTGGCACCATGGTCCAGCCGTAGCCCACCACGATGATGGGCGCCAGCAGTTTGGTCACCGCCGCGCCGGTATTCCCCACCCCGAAAATGCCCATCGCCGTACCCTGCTGCGCCTTGGGGAACCAGCGCGCCACATAGGCGATGCCGACTGCAAACGAACCGCCTGCCATGCCGACAGCCAGACCCACCAGCAGGAAATGCCAGAATTCGGTCGCGTAGGAAATCAGCCAGACGGGGATGACGGTGGAGAGCATCAGGATGAAGAACACGATGCGCCCGCCGAACTTGTCCGTCCACATGCCCAGCGGCACGCGGATCAGCGAGCCCGTCAGCACGGGCGTGGCCACGAGTATGCCGAACTGGGTTTCGTTCAGGCCCAACTGCGTCTTGATCGGCACGCCGATGACGGCAAACATCATCCAGATCATGAAGCACACCGTGAACGCCAGCGTGCTCATGATGAGAACAGCCCAGGCTTTTGACTGCTGACTTACCATGATTCCTCTCCTTCATTCACCACGAGATGAAGACTTCAATATCGTTTTACTCCGGTGAAATTCCGCTTTCCAGTGGGGGCATGACCATCCATTTCCATGCAACTACCTCTTTGGTGGTAGGAGTGGTATTTGCCAAGCTGTTGTTTTATGGTGGATTTCCGGATTACCCGGCCAGGGCGCCTGATGTTCAAGGGAAGAAGTGGTATACCCTTTGACCTGCGTAACGAACAGCAGGGTGTATTACCCTGATATGAAATGACGGCTTTTTGAATCGAGATACCGCGTGAAACTGGCGAGCCGGATACCCCTCAACAAGTTTCAGAATTCCCTGCTGCTGCGGCTGGGGGGCATGTTTGCCGCCATTACCGTGCTGGCCGTGGCCAGCATGTCCACCTCGTGGATGGTGGCGGAAACCACGCAGGGCAGCGGCAAGGCAATCAATATCGCCGGCAGCCTGCGCATGCAAAGCTGGCGCATGGCGTCCATCTATCAAGGCCTGCAAAAGGCGGAAAATCCCGCCTACCAGGTCTACATGCAACAGGCCATCGACCGGTTTGAAAACGATCTGACATCCGATCCCATCCTGGCCGTATTGCCCGACGACGAAACCGCCCCGCTCAAGCAGACCTACCGCGAGATTCAGGCCCAGTGGCGATCACAGATCAAGCCCGGCCTGAACAAATTTCCCATCAATGCGGCGGATATCAGCGTGCTGGGCGAGATTCCGGAATTCGTCGATCACATCAATCATCTGGTGAAGCAGATCGAGGATGCGGCCGAAGCGAAAATTTTCGTCATGCGCATCATTCTGGGCGTCTCGGTCATCGCCACCCTGCTCGTGGTCATGCTCTCCATCTACATGGTCAACAATATTCTCGTCCTGCCTTTGCGCAGTCTGCTGGGGCTGACCGACCAGATCGGCCAGGGCAATCTTGCCGTGCGCACCGATCTGACCGGCGAGGATGAAATCGGCCGGCTGGGACTCGCCTTCAACCTCATGGCGGAAGACCTGTCCAGGCATTACCAGAACCTGGAGGCGCGGGTGGAGGAGAAGACGGCGGAACTCACCATTGCCAACCGTTCGCTGGAACTGCTCTATCACTCCATCGCGCGCCTTTACAGCGGGCCGGTGGCGCCCGACACCTATTCCATTCTGCTCAAGGATCTGGAAAACGTGCTGGGCCTGGGACACGGCCTGGCCTGCCTGGTCGAGACAGGCGAGGCGCGCGGCCATGTCATTGCCAGCACGCTCGACCCCGCCTGCGGCGATCTCGATGTCTGCGGCCTGATGAGCTGCGCCGAATGCATGGCAAGCAAGTCGCTTGCGATGCACGGCACGAAAGGCGGCGGCCGCCTGCTGTCCCTGCCGCTGAAGGATGCCGAGCAAAGCTATGGCGTGCTGCAACTGGAAATGCCGGATGGCAAGGAGCTGGAGCCCTGGCAGACCCAGCTTCTGGAGGCGTTGTCGCGCCACATCGGCATTGCCATCGGCACGGCGCGGCGCACCGAACAGAACCGCCGCCTGTCCTTGCTGGAAGAACGCGCGGCCATCGCCCGCGAGCTGCACGACTCGCTGGCGCAATCGCTCTCGTACATGAAAATCCAGGTCAGCCGCCTGAAGCCGCATGTGGAAGGCAGCGGGGCCGAAGCAACCCAGGTATTGCATGAATTGCGCGAGGGGCTGAACAGCGCCTATAGGCAATTGCGCGAACTGCTGACCACTTTCCGCCTGCGCATCGAAGGCGAAGGACTCAATTCCGCCCTTCAGTCCACGGTGGCCGAATTTTCCAGCCGGGGCGACATCCCGATCGAGCTGGACGTTCATCTCGCGGGCTGCTTTTTGTCCGCCAACGAGGAAATCCACACCCTGCAAATCGTGCGCGAGGCCCTGTCGAACGTGCTCAATCATGCCCGGGCCAGCCAGGCGCGGGTCAGGGTGGAATGCGGCAGCGATGGCGCCGTTTCCGCCATTATCGAGGACAATGGCGTCGGCATCCGCAAACTGGCGGGTGCGCATCATTACGGAATGACCATCATGGAAGAACGCGCCAAAAACCTGGGCGGCGCCCTGAGCATCGAGACGCCGGAGACCTCCGGCACCCGTGTCACCCTGCGCTTTACGCCATCGGGGAACAGGGAGTCGGCAGTCGTCATGCAGCACGGGCTGACAAAATGACCCCGGAGGAAATCCAGACCATCCTCATCGTCGATGATCACCCCCTGTTCCGCAAGGGCGTCATCCAGTTGATCCAGGCCGCCCCCGAATTCAGGTTCGTGGGCGAGGCCGCAAATGGCCAGGACGGCATCCGTCTGGCGCACGAACTCAAGCCCGACATGATCCTGCTGGATCTCAACATGAAGGACATGAACGGCGTGGAGGTATTGAAAGCAGTCAAGGACGCCGGCCTGGATTCGCGCGTCATCATGCTCACCGTTTCGGATCAGGCGGATGACCTGGTGGCTGCCCTGCAGGCGGGCGCGGACGGTTATCTGCTGAAGGACATGGAGCCCGAGGACCTGATGGCGCACCTGACCGAGGCGGCGCGCGGCCGTATCGCCATCACGCCACGCCTGACCCAGCTGCTGGCCGCATCACTCAGGGAAATGAACCGCCCCAAGAGCCCGGCTGAAGCCGGGCTGACCGATCAGGAAGGCCGGATCCTTGAACTCATCGCCGACGGCAAGAGCAACAAACTCATTGCGAAGGAACTGAGCATTGCCGAAGGCACGGTGAAAGTCCATGTAAAACACATGTTGAAAAAGCTCAATCTGCGCTCGCGGGTCGAGGCCGCAGTCTGGGCGGATAGAAGCCGCAGACAAGCCTGAGACACCCGGCGCTTGCGGATTGATTGGACAGCTTGATCAAAACTAATTTACGATAAGCGGGTCTTGTTGTTTTCAAACACTGCCCG
>CAZVBY010000060.1:0-3302 GCA_964625895.1 uncultured Thiobacillus sp. | reverse complement strand
TTGCGCAGACTGTACGATTCTGCGCTGGCCGAGCCGGGTATCATCGGGCTATCCATCGGCACGCGGCCCGACTGCGTGCCGCCCGAGGCGCTGGATTTACTGGCGGAATACCAGGATCGTGGTCATGAAGTCTGGCTGGAGCTGGGTTTGCAGTCTGCCTTCGACGAAACCCTGGCGCGCGTGAATCGCGGACATGGTTTCGCTGAATACAAGACTGCCGCAAAGGCCGCGCGGACACGCGGCCTGCCAGTATGCTGCCACCTCATCGTCGGGCTGCCGGGCGAGACCGAAGCGCACTATCACCATACCCTCGACCGCGTGCTGGAAACCGGCGTGGATGGGTTGAAACTCCATCCGCTGCACGTGGTGAAGCACACCAAACTGGCGATCGAATGGAAGCGCGGCGAGTACACGCCGATGAACGAAGCGGATTACCTGCGCATTGCCGCCGACCTGATCGAGCGCACGCCTTGGGAAATCGTGTTCCATCGCGTGACCGGCACTGCTCCCAAGGACATCCTGCTCGCGCCCGAATGGTGCGCGAAGAAATGGGACGTGCTGAACGGCATCACGCGCGAGCTGGAACGGCGCGGCACGCGGCAGGGCGCGCGCGCCGGCTGCGTCTGGAAGGAAGACATCCATGCCGCTTGAACTCGTCTGCCCGGCCGGCAATCTGGTGTCGCTGAAGACCGCCATCGACAACGGCGCGGACGCCGTGTACATGGGCTTTCGCGACAACACCAACGCGCGCGCCTTTCCCGGCCTCAACTTCGACGAGGCGCAGGCGGCAGAAGGCCTGCGCTATGCGCACGAGCGCGGACGCAAGGTGCTGCTCGCGCTCAACACCTATCCGCAGGCGGACACCTGGCAGCGCTGGACCGGCGCGGTCGACCGCGCGGCGAAGCTGGGCATGGATGCCGTCATCCTGGCCGATGCCGGGCTCATGCGCTATGCGGTAAGGAACCATCCGCAGCTGCGGCTGCATCTCTCGGTGCAGGGCTCGGCCACCAGTTACGAAGCGGTGAACTTCTACCGCGAGCATTTCGGCATTCAGCGCGCCGTGCTGCCGCGCGTGCTGTCGCTGGCGCAAGTGGAAAACGTGGTGAAGAACACGCCGGTGGAAATCGAGCTGTTCGGCTTTGGCGGCCTGTGCGTGATGGTGGAAGGCCGCTGCCTGCTGTCGTCCTACTGCACCGGCGAATCGCCCAACTCCGCCGGCGTGTGCTCGCCCGCCAAGGCGGTGCAGTGGAAGGAAACTTCTTCCGGGCTGGAATCGAGACTGAACGGCGTGCTGCTCGACCGCTACGGCAAGGACGAAAAGGCCGGTTACCCCACGCTGTGCAAAGGCCGATTCGAAGTCAGCGGCGAGACCTATTACGCGCTTGAGGAACCCACCAGCCTCAACACCCTCGATCTGCTGCCGGAGATGCTGAAGATGGGCATTGCCGCCATCAAGATTGAAGGCCGCCAGCGCAGCCCCGCGTATGTCGCGCAAGTGACCAAGGTCTGGCGCGCCGCCATCGACGCGGTGAAGAAAAATACCGCCGGTTTCACGCCCGCGCCCGCCTGGATGGCCGAACTGAACAAGCTCTCCGAGGGCCAGAGCCATACGCTCGGTGCCTATCACCGGCCATGGAAATGACACAACACAAACCCCTCTCCCGGCGGGAGAGGGGCAGGGGTGAGGGGGAACTCTATGCACAACTACCGTTCTCTCGTAGAACAGAGATTTCTCCCTCACCCGGCTTCGCCATCCTCTCCCGCTGGGAGAGGGGAAATTGCAAAGAATTAGCATGAATCTATCCCTCGGCCCCCTCCTTTACTACTGGTCTCGTGAAGACACGCTCGCCTTTTATGACGAAGCGGCGAACTGGCCGGTGGCGCGGATTTATCTCGGCGAGACCGTCTGCTCGCGCCGGCATCTGCTGCGCCTGCCGGACTGGCTGGAACTGGCGGAGACGCTGCGCGATGCCGGCAAGGAAGTCGTGCTCTCCAGCCAGACCCTGATCGAATCCGAATCCGATCTCAAGGCGCTGCGGCGGATGGTGGCTGATGGGCGCTTTCTGGTCGAGGCCAACGAATGGGGCGCGGTGCGCCTGTTGTCCGAAGCGGGCGCGGCGTTTGTCGCGGGCCACACGCTCAATGTCTACAACCCGGAGACGCTCGATGTGCTGGCTGGCCTGGGCGCAAGGCGCTGGCTGCCGCCCGTGGAAATGTCGCGCGACTCACTGGCTGCGTTGCTCAAATATCCACCCACTCAGGCAGTTAACTCCCTCCCCTCTCGCAGGGGAGGGTTGGGGAGGGGTAAAACCGAAGACGGATTGGGCATGGATTTACCCCCTCCCAACCTCCCCCCGCAAGCGGGGGAGGGGTGTCCAGTTAACAATATCGAAACCGAAGTCTTCGCCTACGGCAAGCTGCCGCTGGCCTATTCCGCGCGCTGCTTCACCGCGCGGCATTACAACCTGCCCAAGGACGACTGCCAGTTCCGCTGCCTCGATCATGCGGATGGTCTCACGCTGTCTTCCCGCGAAGGCGAAGCCTTTCTCACGCTCAATGGCATCCAGACCCAGTCGGCGGGCGTGTACAGCCTGATCAATGAACTGCCTTCACTGCGGGAACTGGGCGTGAACACCTTGCGCCTGTCGCCGCAGTCGCATCACATGGGGCGCGTGGTGGAAGCCTTTCACGCGGCAATTTCCGGCAAGGAAGTTTCCGCCGATCTTGCTCGCCTCATGCCCGGCAAACCCGTCGACGGCTACTGGCACGGCAAGGCCGGACTCGAATACGCACATGGAGAAGAAACATGTTGAACCTGAACCTGCCCGCCTTTCCTCCGCTGCTGGCGTCACTCATCGAAAAGCTCCCCGCCACCCCACCCAGCCTGGCGTTTTCGCTGGCCGCGAATCAATTGTTGTGGCCCGCGCTGAAGCAACTCGACTGGCAGCCGTTGTCAGGCAGGCGCTATGCCGTCCACGTGAAAGATGTCGGCCTCAAGCTGCGTTTTACCCTTGGCCCGCGCGGGTTTTCGCCAGACAGCGGCGAACCGGACATCACCTTCATCGCCACGGCGAACGATTTCCTGCTGCTGCTTTCACGCCGCGAAGACCCCGACACCCTGTTCTTCAGCCGCAGGCTGGTGAGCGAAGGCGACACCGAACTGGGATTGACCGTCAAGAACCTGCTCGACGCGCTCGATCCCGAAGCAGTGCTGAATCGCCTGCCTGCTCCGCTCACGCACGCGGCGCGTCACCTGATGGCTGGTTAGCGCAAAACACTGCCCGCATTCCAGGCCGTTCGGC
>CAZVBY010000059.1:5524-11065 GCA_964625895.1 uncultured Thiobacillus sp. | reverse complement strand
TGGAAACCATCCGCGCCGCCGAAGTGCTGGTCAAGGACGGCTTTCAGGTCATGGTTTACACCTCTGACGACCCGATCATCGCCAAGCAACTGGAAGACATCGGCTGCGTGGCCGTCATGCCGCTGGCCTCGCTGATCGGCTCGGGCATGGGCATCCTCAATCCGTGGAATCTGCAAATCATCATCGACCGCATCAAGGTGCCGGTGGTGGTGGATGCGGGCGTGGGCACCGCATCCGACGCCGCCATTGCCATGGAACTGGGTTGCGATGCCGTGCTGATGAACACTGCCATCGCCGGCGCGCAAAACCCGGTGCTCATGGCCAGCGCCATGAGGAAAGCCGTGGAAGCCGGACGCGAAGCCTGGCTGGCCGGGCGCATGCCGAAGAAAATCTACACCGCCAGCCCCAGCAGCCCGACCTCGGGCATGATCGGCTCGTAAAACACAAAGCCGTCATTGCGAGGCGCAACGCGACGAAGCAATCCAGTTCGCTAAGACCTGTCTTGCCCAACTGGATTGCTTCGGCTTCGCCTCGCAATGACCAACACAACTAGAAGAACACCTTGAGCGACAACGCCGACAACACAGAAGCCCAGAACAAACGCCCCATCCGCAGCTACGTCCTGCGCCAGGGCCGCATGTCCGAAGCGCAAAAACGCGCCTATGACGACGGTCTGCAACAGTGGGGCATTGCCTATGCATCCACCACGCTTGATTTCGTACAAGGCTTTGGCCGCACTGCCCCCGTCATTCTGGAAATCGGCTTTGGCATGGGTCGTACCACCGCCGAGATTGCCCAGGCACATCCGCAAAACAATTACCTCGGCATCGAGGTTCATACACCCGGCGTGGGCAGCCTGCTGAAGGAGATCCAGGTTCGCAATCTGGGTAACGTGCGCATCATCCAGCACGATGCCGTCGAAGTGCTCAATCACATGATTGCCGATGGCGCACTCGCCGGCGTCCACATCTACTTCCCAGACCCGTGGCCGAAAAAGCGCCATCACAAACGGCGGCTCATTCAACCGGAATTCGTGGCGCTGCTGGCAAAAAAAATCACGCCCGGCGGCTACCTGCACTGCGCCACTGACTGGGAAGACTATGCCCGGCAAATGCTCGAAGTCCTCTCGGGAGAGCCCGCCTTGCAAAACACGGCAGATGGCTTTGCAACTCGCCCGGATTGGCGCCCCGTCACCAAGTTTGAACAGCGTGGGCTAAATCTCGGACATGGCGTGTGGGATGTGTTGTTCAGGAAACCCTCGGGATAATCGTTTCGCCATCATCCAGCGCCCCTCATGAAATATCCAGGTTATTGAGCCGGCATTCAAAAACTTGAATGCCGGCTCAATAACAGCCGAGATTTAATTCTTATTGATACGGCACATTCGCTGGGTCTGAGGTATTGGCGGGTAGTCTATCCGTCGTGGAATATTCAACCTAAAAACCGCAGTTGACCGCTCTTCACCGTAACGAATCCAGCATGGATTCTGGATTTCCTGCCTTCGATCGCCGTCACCCTTTGGGTGAACGCGCTACGCACCCGATTGCACGGTTTTCTAGCCGCCTGGACTGCGTTGCTCTTCGTTGCAGGGAGTGGCCATGCGCCTCATCGCGCCTTGCCGGACGGCCAGAAAACCGCACACTCGAATGCGTCCAACTGCGGTTTCTAGGTTCAAGTTCATGTGTGCCGAATCAATCGTTCAACGCCTGGTTCAGGCAATCGAAATACAGCGCAGGGTCATAAGCCATATTTTGTCGTTGTGCTTGCCAGATCATTTCAGCGAGGCAGTCGATGGCGGCATGTTCGGCGGCCATGCGGTCGCCAAGTTTGTTTGAAAGCTGTTCCAGCAGATTTCGTATGCCGGGCGGTTGGTCGATGGAGACCTGCTCGGCCAGGGCGAGATGCATCGAGAGATGAAGAAAGGGGTTGGTTTCGCCTTGTTCGGGCAGGTAGTCACGGTCCAGATGGCGGTCGGGGTTTTCCAGTGTCTTGTGATATTCGGGATGGTCAAGGATGACTGCAATGGCGAGCGTCTCCGCGCCTTCGAGTGGCTGCTTGCGGCGGTATTTTTCCCAGGTATTGCAAAAGAACTGGCGAACCTGATCGCGGCTGGGGTTGAACATTTCAGGGGTTGCCGAACAAGGTAAAACCGAGTGCGAAGGGGTAATCAATGACAGCCTGTCCCGGCGGGGCGTCCAGAACGCTTGCACACTGGAGTCCAATCATCGGCAGGCCGGGCCAGGTGTCTCGCAGCACGGCCCAGTCACGGTTGGCCTGATCGGGCAATGCATGGCTGCGCAGGCGGGAGGAAAGTGAAAAACCAAACAGCGGCGAAGCGTTGGATTCTCGAAGGCCGGCCAGTTGTTGGCGAAGGCTGCGCTCGGTGTGTGCAGGCTGGATATGGGCCCAGAACAGCCAGCTTCCTTCTGGCAGGATTTCCGGCAGGGTGACGGTTTGGGTGACGGCATTGGTGCCCTGGATGGGCAGCAGTCGATAGCGTCCTTCGCGGATCGCATCCTGCGGGTCGCCCAGCACCAGACCTGCGGCGAGGCGGCTGATGGGAATATCCGGCAGGTGGCGCCATTCCACGGGCAGTTCTCTGGCCAGCATGGGTAATGCCCGCTCGCTGCCAAGCGCCGCCAGGTCCTGCCCGTAACATTCCTTGACGGGGAGCGGTGCGGTCAGTGCCTGCGCGCCTTGAGCAATGATTTTCTGTTTGTGCACGAAGGGCAGGTTGAGACAAAGCTCCTGCGAGGGCTCGATGCGGCCAGCACGCCAGACGGGATGGGCGGGGTTGCCAGGAGTGGAAAGACACGCACCGCTGAATGCGGCTTGGTTTCTGCCCGAGTGGCCTAGCCAGCAATCGCACCCTCCCTGACTGGCAGTCTGAAACGACCAGGGGCCGGTGAAGACCATGGCGGCACAGGCTGGCTGGTTCTGGCTGATTGCCGAGTCAGTCATGATCGACGGTGCGACACAGCCGGAAACCTGGAGACATTGGCTGGTTTGTGTGGCAGCGCGCAGGGCGGAAAGTGTCTGGCTGGCGTAATGCGGTGTCAGCAACAACAACACGCTGTTCGCAGTGGTGGCGCTTGTTTTACGCAGTGCGGCGCTGACGGTTTGCGCGACCAGTTCGGGCCCGGGGGCGCCGGTTTCCAGGTGTGTGGCGATCATGCTGGTCGCAGCCGCAGAGGGTATTCACACAAATCCGCGATCACGCACTCGCCGCATTTGGGCTTGCGCGCGATGCAGGTGTAGCGACCATGAAGGATCAGCCAATGGTGGGCGTCGTGCTTGAATTCGTCAGGGACGAACCTGAGCAGCTTTTTTTCCACCTCTATCGGCGTTTTGCCAGGCGCGAGCTTGGTGCGGTTGGCCACACGGAAAATATGCGTATCGACGGCGATGGTGGGTTGGCCAAATGCGGTATTGAGAATGACGTTGGCGGTCTTGCGGCCGACGCCGGGAAGTTTTTCCAGCGATTCGCGATCGGCGGGGACTTCGCCGCCGTGTTCATCGATGAGGATGCGGCAGGTATGTATGATGTGCTTGCCCTTGCTCTGGTACAGGCCGATGGTCTTGATGTAGCCGCGCAGGCCTTCCTCGCCCAGCGCGAGAATATTTTCCGGCGTATTGGCCACGGGAAACAGTTTGCGCGTGGCGAGGTTCACGCCCTTGTCGGTGGCCTGCGCCGACAGCACCACGGCGACCAGCAATTCAAACGGTGTGTGGTACAGCAGTTCGGTAGTGGGATGCGGGTCGATGGACTGGAGACGCCGGAAGATTTCTGCGCGCTTTGCTTGATTCATGGAAAACCATTCATCCGCGAAGGGCACGAAGGGACGCGAAGTAATCCTTCAGTTTTATTTGCCTTCGCGCTTCTTCGCGTCCTTCGCGGATAAAAATCATTGTTCACGTTTCTTGAGCTGTCTATGCAACTCAAGCTTGGCTTTTTGGCGCTGCTGTTTCAGATCCGGCGCGTGGCTGCCGGCCTTGCGCTGCTTGACCAGCACCACCAGCGGGTTGCGCGGCTTGCGCGGGGCCTTGAATTTCAGTCTCATGCGGCGCTTGCCTGAGCGGCGGCCTGCCGGGCTAGCATGTGCGCGCGGCGTTGGGCGCGCATGTCCAGCCAGTTGCGCCCGGCAATCAGCAGGCCCAGGCCGATGAAGGCGCCAGGCGGCAGGATGGCCAGCAGGAAGCCCTTGTAATCTGGCAGCACGGTGATGATCCAGCTTTTGGCTTGCGGCCCCAGCGCCAGATCGATGCCGGACAGCAGGGTGCCCTGTCCGGCAATTTCGCGAATGCCGCCCAGCACCACCAGCACGAGGGTCAGACCCAGACCCATCAGCACGCCATCGATGGCGCTGTGCAGGGGATGGTTCTTGGAAGCGTAGGCATCGGCGCGGGCCAGCACGATGCAGTTGGTGGTGATGAGTGGAATGAAAATGCCCAGCACCAGATACAGTGGATGGGCAAAGGCGTTGAATACCAGATCGATGATGGTGACCAGCGCGGCGATGATGAGGATGAACACCGGAATGCGGATTTCGTGCGGCACGAAGTTGCGCGCGCTGGAAACCGCGAGGCTGGACATGGCCATCACGAATATGGTCGCCAGCCCCAGCGACAGGGCATTGACCACATTGTTGCTGATGGCGAGCAGGGGGCACAGGCCCAACAACTGGACCACGCCCGGGTTTTGTTTCCACAGCCCGTTTTCGGCGAGTTTGACGAAGGTGTCTTTGTCGATCATGGCAAGGCGATTTAAAAAAACTGTTTCAATAAATTATTTCCCCTCTCCCTGTGGGAGAGGGGCAGGGGTGAGGGAGAGATGATGGATGACCAAAACAATATCAGCATAACAACCAGATCTCCCTCACCCGGCTTCGCCACCCTCTCCCGCTGGGAGAGGGGATGTTTTAAATAGTTCATCGCGGTGCTTGTGAAAATATTCTAGCGCCTGGCGCACCGCTTTGACGATGGCCCGCGGTGTAATCGTGGCGCCGGCGCGCGAATCAAATTCGCCGCCGTCCTTTTTCACGCGCCAACGTGGCTTGTCGTTCTCTTCCATGCGCTTGCCGTTGAATTGCAGAATCCAGGGGCTCTTTGCCAGTTCGATGTAGTCGCCCAACCCGGGCGTTTCCTTGTGCCGGGTCACCCGCACGCCGGTGATGACGCCCTCCGCGGTGATTCCGATCAGCAGGTTGATGTCGCCGCTGTAGCCCTCGGGTGCGATGGCTTCCAGCACGATGCCTGCCGGAGCATTGTTTTTTGTTGCCAGCCACACGCCGGAGGGCTTGCGCGTTCCGAGGAGATCGTTGGCAGGCAATTCGCGATGGCTGGCCAGCAGGTCGTTGTCGTAAAGTGCTTTGGGCAGCACCTGGTTGATGAGAGCAAGCTTCTCGGCCTGTTCGCTTTTCTCGATGACGGGCCGGGTTTGACGGAAGGTGTAAGCCATCATCGCCGTGCCGATGAGGGCGAAGACGAACAGAATGAGGCTGGTGCGGGTGGCGTTCCGCAATATCGGGTTCATTTCTTCTT
>CAZVBY010000059.1:0-5424 GCA_964625895.1 uncultured Thiobacillus sp. | reverse complement strand
GCTCATTTCTTCGCTGTGCCGAACACGCGCGGCTGGGTCCAGGCATCGATCAGCGGCACGCACAAATTCATCAGCAGAATGGCAAAGGCCACGCCATCCGGATAGCCGCCAAAGGCGCGGATGATGACGGTGAGAAATCCCGCGCCGAGGCCGAATATCAGACGGCCTTTGGGCGTGGTGGAGCCCGAAACCGGATCAGTGGCGATGAAGAACGCGCCCAGCATGCTGCCCGGCATGGCGATCTGGAACCACGGCGCGGCATAGCGGCCGGTATCGAACCAGTGCAGGAAGCCGGCGGTAAGCCAGATGCCGGCGAGGAAGGCAACCGGCACCTGCCAGGGCACGATGCGCAGGGCCCACAGGGCGATGCCGCCCGCCAGATAGGCTGCCGCGATCCATTCGCTGCCCACGCCGCCGATGTGACCGAAAATGTGGCTGGCCGCATGGATCTCATCCAGCGTGTGCTGCTGCATGAGCCCGGTGCGCACGGTGTCCAGCGGTGTCGCGGAAATGACGGCGTCAAGTTTCACGCCTTCCGGCAGCGTGCCGGCAAAAATGAGACTCAGGCTTTCGGCAAAATCGGGTGCATGACTAGCCAGTGCGAGTGGCGCGGACCACTGTGTCATCTGTACCGGGAAGGAAATGATGAGCACGGCAAAGCCGATCATCGCCGGATTGAAAATATTCTGCCCCAGTCCGCCATACAAATGTTTGGCCACGCCGATGGCGAAGAGTATGCCCACCAGCGTCATCCACCAGGGCGCCAGCGGCGGGATGGAAAGCGCCAGCAGCCAGGCGGTGACAACGGCGCTGCCATCCAGCAGAAAAGGTTTGACCGGATAGCCGCGCAAGCGCAGCGCCAATGCCTCGATGCCCAGCGCGCAAATGGAAGCCCAAAGGATGTTGATGACAATGCCCCAGCCGAATTGCCATACATAGACGAGAATGCCAGGCAGCAGACAGGCCAGCACCAGGGTCATGACGCGAGTGACGCTGGTGTTGGCGGGGAGGGTGTGGGTTGAGGCGGTCATAAATGTTTTTCTGGTTCTATGGTCTTCTTCGCCATTTCGCGTATTTTGGCGCGGCGCGCTTCGATCTCGGCAATCTCGGTCTGTTGTTCGGGCGTGAGGTTGTCGGTGTTCCTGGGGGCGACCGCCGCCTGTTTTGCCTGTGCGCGAGCCAGCGCATCGGCAATGAGTTTTTTCTTGGCGTCCTGTTCGTCCGTTGTCAGTGGATTGGCCTCGGTTTTCTTGGTTTGTGCCTTGGCGGCGAGACGTTCGGCTTTTTCCTTTTTCTCGCGTTCCTGTCTGAACAGGCGGAATTCGTGACGCTCGCGCGCGATGTCGGCGGCATGCTTTTCCTTTTCGCGCGCCCAGATCTCGCTCTTGGCGAAGCGGTAGTAATCCACCAGCGGGATGCGGCTGGGGCAGACATAGCTGCAGCAGCCGCATTCGATGCAGTCGAACAGGTTGTATTCCTGCGCCTTGCCGAAATTTTTCGCGCGCGCGAACCAGTACAGTTCCTGTGGTTGCAGACTGGCGGGGCAGGCAATGGCGCATTGCGTGCAGCGGATGCAGGGCAGTTCACGCGGCCTGGGCGGGAACAATTCGGCGGATTTAACCAGCACGCAATTGGTTGCCTTGACCACGGGCGCTTCAGGTCTTACATCAAGGCCCATCATCGGCCCGCCCATGATGAGGCCCGTCGTGCCTTCGCGGTCGCCCGCATGGGTGACGAGCTCGCCCATCGGCGTGCCAATCAGCGTTTCGTAATTTTGCGCGCCCAGCACGTGGCCGGTGACGGTGACGATGCGGGAGATCAGCGGCTCGCCGTGAAGGATGGCGCGTGCCAGCGCGTAGGCCGTGCCAATGTTGAACACCTGCACGCCGATATCGATGGAAAGCTTGCCCGAAGGCGTTTCCAGTCCGGTGAGCGTCTGCGTGATCTGCTTGCCGCCGCCGCCGGGATAGATGGCCGGAATGGCGACGACTTCAAAAGCCAGTCCAAGCTGGTCACATGCAGCCTGCATCGCGGCGATGGCGTCTGGCTTGTTGTCCTCGATGCCGGCGATGGCGTTCCGCGCGCCCAGCAGATGCTGCATGATGCGCGCACCCTGCAACACTTCAAGCGCACGTTCGCGCATCAGCCGGTCATCGCAGGTAATCCACGGTTCGCACTCGCCGCCATTCAATATCAATGTATGAATCGACTGGCTTTTCGGATCGAGCTTGATCGAGCTGGGGAACACCGCGCCGCCGAGACCGGCAATGCCCAGGTCACGCACATAGCCGCGCACGGCGGCGGGGTCCAGGTTCTGCCAGTCGAGCGGCTGAAGATCCATCCATTGATCCTGACCGTCGGTTTCGATGGTGATGCACAGATCGGACAGCCCCGAAGGGTGCGCCACGGGATGCAAACCGATTTCGGTGACCACGCCGGAAGACGAGGCATGCACGGCGGCGGAAACGTAGCCATCCGCTTGTCCGATCATCTGGCCTTTAAGCACCTTGTCGCCGACCTTGACGATGGGCTTGGCTGGCTGGCCGATATGCTGGCGCATGGGAATCACCAGCCTGTTGGGAATGAAGGGCGCATGAATCGGCCGCGCGGAAGACTCGGCCTTGTGCTCTGCTGGATGGATGCCGCCGGGGAATCGGAAAAGTGGACGCATCGATCAGGCAGCCTGTTTTAGCTTGAAGACCGGATACTTCCATTTCCAGTGTGGCAGATCCTCCTTCAATACCACCATGGCAATGCAGTCGACCGGACAGGGCGCCACGCACAGTTCGCAGCCGGTGCATTCGGACGCGATGATGGTGTGCATCTGCTTGGCTGCGCCGAGTATGGCATCGACAGGACAAGCCTGGATGCACAAGGTGCAGCCGATGCAGAGATTCTCGTCGATGAAGGCGACGGACTTGGGCTTGGTGACGCCGTGGGTCTCGTCCAGCGGCTTGGGCTCCACGCCCAGCAGCTCGGCGAGTTTCTTTACCCCCTCTTCGCCGCCGGGCGGACACAGATTGATGTCAACCTCGCCCTTGGCGATGGCCGTGGCGTAGGGCTTGCAGCCAGGAAAGCCGCACTGGCCACATTGCGTCTGCGGCAGGATGGCATCGATCTTTTCCACCAGCGGATCGCCCTCGACCTTGTAGCGCAGCGCGGCATAGCCCAGCACCGCGCCCAGCACGATGGCAATGCCCGCCATGACGAGAATGGCGGAAAGCATCAGATTTTCACGAGTCCGGAAAAGCCCATGAATGCCAGGCTCATCAATCCGGCGGTGATCATGGCAATGCTGGTGCCCTGAAAGACTTTTGGCACGTCCGCAGCCTCCATGCGCTCGCGAATGCCGGCAAACAGCACCAGCACCAGGGTAAAGCCAATCGCCCCACCCGCGCCGAAAATCAGCGATTCGGCAAAGTTGTGCTGGGCCTGCGCATTCAAGAGCGGAATGCCGAGCACTGCGCAGTTGGTGGTGATGAGCGGCAGATAGATGCCCAGCACCTGGTACAGCACCGGGCTGGTCTTGTGGATGAACATTTCCGTGAATTGCACAATGCCCGCGATGACGACCACGAAAGACAGCGTGCGCAGATAGAACAGATCCGTTCCCAGCAGGTATTCATTGATGAGATAGGATGTGCCCGATGCCAATGTCAGCACGAAGGTGGTGGCGAGCCCCATCGAGATGGAAGTTTCCAGCTTCTTGGAAACGCCCATGAAAGGACACAGCCCAAGTATCTTGGACATGACGATGTTGTTGACGAACACCGTGGCGATGAGCAGCAGAAAGTAGTGTTCCAAACCTTGTGTCGGGAATGCCAGAATCCCTGAATTATCGGGCTTTGACGCGGGATATTCAACCGGATTGGGGATGGGGTTTCAGGGGAGAATTGGATGTGCTGGTATTTGTCATAAGGAGTTGGCCGGGGGTTGCCCGGCAGCAAGTTACTTTTCTTGCTCCGCCAAGAAAAGTAACCAAAAGAAGGCGGCCCCGCTGTGCTGTTCCTTCGGAGTAAACCTCGTTCGAGGTCTTGAATTGGGCGGCTGCGGAACTCGCCCGCGCGAAGCGCGGACTCAAACAGTCCTCGCCGAAAGCCCCCATTCAAGTCCTCGACCGAGGCAGCCCAGAGGGGGAATAAAAACCAAAATCCCCCGGCGCTTCGCGCCACCCCCTTTATCAAGGGGGTTGATTTAGCCCCCCTTGTCAAAGGGGGGTTGGGGGGATTTACTTTTGGGGTTTGCTTTTATCCCCCTCTGAGCCGCCGAAGCCATCCGGTTCCAAGGCGGAACAACGCGGCGCAGCATGTCTGAGCCCCGCTCACATCTGCAAACAAACAAAAGCGGGGCGAGCTCTGCGCCGCCCGCCTTGGAAGCGGATGGCGAGGGAAGCCGAAGGCCGGCGAAGTGGGAGCGATTTCTTTGGTTGCTTTCTTGGCAAGACAAGAAAGTAACTTGCTGTCGGGCAACCCCCGACGGTTTTAATCGCCGGGCAACCCCCGGCCAAACATCCTTATGATCGATGTCGTTGGCAATTCCTTGCTCGCATCATCTGGCTTGTTGAATATCCTCGGCCAGGCCCGGATAAACAACCTCCCCATTGTGGATTTGCAGGCCGGTTTTCAGGTGCGGGTTTGCTTCCAGCGCGGCCAGTCCCTTGTCGGCCAGCGCCTGCACAAAAGGCAGAGTGGCGTGGGAAAGAGAGAGCGTGGAAGTGCGGGCGACCGCGCCGGGCATGTTGGTCACGCAGTAATGCACGATGCCTTCTTCGATATAAAAAGGCTCGCTGTGACTGGTGGGCCGTGACGTTTCACTGATGCCGCCCTGGTCGATGGAGACATCGACAAGCGCCGAGCCGGGTCGCATGCTCTTGAGATGACTGCGAGTCAGAATACGTGGCGCGCGGCGGCCCGCAATCATCACGGCGCCGATGACGAGGTCGGATTCCTTCACGCTGACGGCGATTTCCTCGGCGCCGGCGAAACCGGTTTCGATGCGTGCGTCGAACAGTTCCTCGATATGACGCAATTTTTCTGTCTTGCGGTCGAGCAGCTTGACCTGCGCGCCCAGGCCGATGGCGATGCGGGCGGCGTTCATGCCGACGTTGCCGCCGCCGATGATGAGCACGCGCGCTGGCGACACGCCCGGCACGCCGGAAATGAGCGTGCCATTGCCGCCGTAGGGTCGCATCAGTCCCAGCGCACCCATTTGCGGCGCCATGCGTCCGGCGATTTCCGACATGGGCGCCAGCAACGGGAAACCGCCAGCGGCGTCGGTCACTGTTTCGAAGCCAATGGCCGAAACTTTCCGGTCGATCAAAACTTCGGCAAGGCTGGGCGCGGCGGCCAGATGCAGGTAGCAGAACAAAAGCTGGCCGGGTTTAAGGAACATCGTTTCATTGGATTGGGGTTCCTTGACCTTGAC
>CAZVBY010000058.1:0-11455 GCA_964625895.1 uncultured Thiobacillus sp. | reverse complement strand
GTTTCACGTGAAACCACTTCTACAAAGACGATGTTTCAGGCAACATCCCTCCATGAACATTCCCACCGAAGCCCTGCTGCAAAGCTATCCTGTGATTGCCGAGTTATCGGAACCCGCGCGCAAACGCCTTTTGTCAGCGCTAAACCAGATTTCATTGCCCGCCAGAACCGGACTGTTCGACGAGCATCAGCCGTGCGGCGGCTTCCCCTTCGTGATCAAGGGCGCCATCCGCGTCATCAAGGCCGCCCCCAATGGGCGCGAATTGCCGCTTTACCGCGTCTTGCCAGGCGAAACCTGCTTCATCACCGCCAGTTGCCTGCTGGGACATCAGGAATACAATGCGCGCGGCGAAACCGAGGGGGAAACGCTTATCCTGATGCTGCCCAAGCCGGTTTTTGAAGAAATGCTGACCCATGAACCTTTCCGGCGCTTCGTGTTTATGCTGTTTGCAGAACGTGTCGCGGACCTGATGCAATTGGTGGAAGAAGTGGCCTTCATGCGTCTGGATCAACGGCTGGCCGCGCTGCTGCTCGGCCACGGTCGGGAACTTCGCATCACCCACCAGCAACTGGCGCAGGAATTGGGCAGCGTTCGCGAAATTGTCAGCCGTTTGCTCAAGGGCTTCGAACATCGCGGGCTGGTCCGGCTGGGACGGGAAACCATAGAAATACTCGATCCGGCCGGCCTGCGGCAGCTTGCCGGTTCGCCTAATCCTGTGTGACGCGGGTTACAGACTTGGCGCCTTCCGTTTGGTGAAATGCAGCTTCCTGAAACCTTAACCGAAGGAGAAACCCATGAAAGCCAATGTTGGAGGAATTGACCGCGCCCTGCGCATCATTGCCGGCCTGATCCTGATAGCCCTGACCCTGACCGGAACCATCGGCGTATGGGGCTGGATCGGCGTTGTCCCGCTCGCCACAGGACTGATCGGCTGGTGTCCGGTTTATCCCTTGCTGGGCATGAGCACCTGCAAGGTCAAGCACGCCAGTTGATTCCATTACTTTCCGGTTTCCAGGGCGAGGGCGACTGCCCTTGCCCTTGCGAGCGCACCCAGATCATCGCCATGCAGGCAAAGCGTTTGCGCCCGGATAACCCTCTCTTCCCCGCCCAGCGTTTTGACCGGTCGACCTAGGGCAATCGCCAACGCCTGGCTAGCCGCCTCTTCTGGTGACTCAATCCCCGCGCCCGGCACCGCGCGTGGCGCTAACCGGCCATTGCGCAAATAACGCCGATCGGCAAAAGCCTCTTCCAACACCGCGAGCCCGGCGTCCCTGGCCCAGCCGACCAGCGGAGAGCCCGCCAGCGCGACCAGCACCAACCCTTCCAGCTCATGCAACGCATGAATCACCGCCCTGCCGGTTTTTTCATCGACAGCCGCCTTGTTGTAAAGTGCGCCATGTGGTTTCACGTGAAACAATTTCATCTCCAGCGAATCGGCGATATTCCGGAGCATTCGCGTTTGCTCGACCACCCAGCCGGTTATTTGCGCTGGCGTGGACATCATTGCAACCCGCCCGAAATTGACCGGATCGGGATAAGAGGGATGCGCACCCGCCAGCAGGCCGATTTGTCGCGCTAACAACAGGGCGCTGCGCATGGAATCCGCATCGCCATAATGCCCGCCACAAGCAATGGAAACCCGGTCGACCAAGGGCATGAGCAGGCCATCTTCACCACCCTCACCCACATCGGCATTCAGCTCAAGCACGCTTGCCCCATCACATCATGCCAGGCAGTCAGCGCCTCTTGTTCACCGACAAACCTGAAAAGCAGCTGGTTTCCCGGCCGCGCCTGCGCCAACAAGTGCATATCTGCAGCGATTACCCCCGCTACGACCGGATAGCCCCCCGTCACCGGCCCATCCCATCCAAGAATGACTGGCTGACCGTCCGGCGGCACCTGCACCGCCCCCGGCAGCACGCCTTGGGCAGGCAACTCGCCAGCCTCATAAATCAGCCGGGGCCCGCCTAGCCGCAACCCCATCCGATTTGACTGGGCAAGCACGACATACGGCCTGCTCAAAAAGCCGGACAGCGCCCCATCGGAAAACCCGGCAATTTGCGGCCCCGCCATCACCCTCAAGGTTGGTTGCTCCGTAAACGTCTGGCTGCTGGCGGTTTTCTTGATCAAACGCACGGCCGTCGTTTCTGCACCAACCGGCAAGCTATCGCCCGCCCGTAACGCACGTCCAAACCAGCCACCCCAGCCGCCGGGCAAAAAAGTAGCGCGACTACCCATTACCAAGGGAACGTCTATCCCTCCCCTGACGGCCAAATATGCGCGCAAGCCCGAACGCGCCGCGCCAAACTCCAGCCTGGCACCCGGCGCGAGCGTACAGCAATGATTTGCCCGCAACGACTTGCCATCGACCTTGGCCTCCATGTCTGCACCCGTCAGCGCAATATGCGCCCCGTGCGGAAAACATAACGTCGGCCCACGCACAAGCATTTCCAGACCCGCGCCCTGATCGGGGTTGCCTGCCAGCCTGTTCGCCAGGCGCAGCGCCAGCGCATCCGCTGCACCGCCCTGCGGCACGCCGATCGAAGCATAGCCGGGTCGCCCAAGATCCATCACCAGATCCAACAGGCCGGGCTTGAGCACATCGATCATACGGTCACCAGCCTGACGCGCCTGCCCGGTGCGAACAAAGCGGGCTGGCGAAATTCGGGGTTGAACAGGGGGATTTCCGTCCGCCCAACCAGCCGCCAGCCTCCGGGGCCCTCCGCCGGATAGATTCCGCAGTAGGCGCCTCCCAGCGCCACACCGCCTTTCGGCACTCGGGTTCTGGGCGTATCCAGGCGCGGCAAGTGCAAGACGGGCGGCAAACCCTCGAGATAGGCAAAGCCCGGCTGGAATCCCATGAATTTCACCCGCAGTTCGGTCGCGCACAGCCGCTCGACCAACCCTGCTGGCGTCAAATCTGCCCGCGCCGCCACATCTGTCAGATCCATGCCGTCAAACACAACCGGCAACATTAAAACCGGGCCGGATTGCGGCGTCTCCTCGCTTGCCTGTCCAGCTTTTATGCGCTTCAGCATTTCGAACAACTCCCTCGGTGGCGGAACGCCAGGTTCCAGCACCAGCAACAGGTTGCCGTCTGCCAGCACCACTTCCACCACACCAGCCATGGCGGCCTTCCGCAGATGCCGGTAAAGCACATCGGTATCGCATCCGGTAACGAGCAGGCCGCGATCCGTGACGCGCCGGATACTGAGTGTTTCACGTGAAACCGCATTGTTCATTGACGCTTTCCAGCCTTTAACGTAGCTTTCACCCTGACAAACAAGATAAAACATTACATTGTGAGAATTATCCCGGTTTTCCTGCTTTTTCTGTCCTTGGTATCACCCGGCCTGGCTGTAGCTGCCTATTCGGCCACCGATCCAAAGCTCGCCATGCTCGATGTCCGCGAGCGGCCTAAAAAAATTCTGCTTCTGCCGCCGCAGATGTTCGTCGCCGAAATATCGGCCGGCGGCGTCATCCAGAAACAGGACGACTGGACCAGACAGGCCAGTGAAAACCTGCTAGTCGCCACCGAAAATATGGCGCGCAGCAACGGCAGCTTTGAAGTCATACGCTTGCCGGCACTGGCTGCGGAAGAGGCTGATACCGTCGAAAGCCACATCGGATTGTATGATCGTGTTGCTTCCGCCATTTATATCTATGGCCAAGGCAAAGATCCCGGGTGGCAACAAAAGAAAATCGAGTGGGATTACACACTGGGCAATGGTCTGGCCTTTCTTCGCGACAAGACCGGTGCGGATTCGGCGCTGATTTATGTCGGCGCCGACATCATCTCGACGGGTGGTCGCAAGGCTGCTTTTACTGTCGGGCTGTTGCTTGGCATCGCCATCCCGCTCGGCCAGTCTTTCATCACGGTCGGCCTGGCCGACCTGAAAACCGGAGAAATCCGCTGGATGTCTTACGATCAAAGCGCATTCCTGGACTCTCGTGAAGCCGACGAAGTGGAAAAGCTGGTTGGTGACTTCTTCAAAACCTTTCCGCTGCAATGAATAGCGCAATTCTTGCCCTCGGCCTGCTGTTGGCAGGTGCGGCGCTTGCGGACGACATTATGCCCTGGAGCGGCCATGCGGAACTGGCTTCGCTTACGCGAGAAGAACAAAACCTCTGGGCCGAAGCCGAGGACTTTGACAAGGCCCTGGCGCGCGCCGGAAAGGTGCGCAACGACCCCACCCTGAACGCCTACCTGCAAGGCATCCTCGACAAGCTATATCCCGAATTCAAGGGGCGGCTGCGCGTCCGCGCGCTGGATGCGCCCCATCTCAACGCCTTCGCCCTGGCCAACGGCAGCATCTACATTAACACCGGCCTGCTGGCCCGGTTGCAAAACGAAGCCCAACTCGCCACCGTGCTGGCGCACGAAGGCGTTCATTTCGTCCATCGTCATTCCTACCAGCAAACCGTGCGCGTCAAGAACGCCGCGACCTTTGCGCTGGTTGTCGGTCTGCTGGGCGTGCCGCTATTGGGCGATATCGCCGCGCTGTCCTCCATGACCGGCTTTTCCCAGGAGCATGAAACAGAAGCCGATAACATCGGTTACCAGCGCCTCATTGCCGCCGGCTATTCCGCAAAAGAAGCGCAAAAAACCTTCGAACACCTCATCGCGGAAATCAAGGCGCTAGACATCAAGGAGCCGTTTTTCTTTGCCAGCCACCCTAAATTGCAGGATCGTGTAGACAACTTCAGCGAACTTGCAAAAGACGCCATTAATGGCAAAACCGGCTATGAAGACTTTGTCCGGCTGATCGGCCCGGTCAGGCTCTTTACGTTACAGGAATACTTGACGACCTACCGCTACAAACAACTGGTACTCATCTTGGGCGACCCCGAACGGCGCAAGGAATATCCGCCGCAAGCGTCCTACTATCTGGGCGAAGCTTACCGGTTACGCAACAAGGAGGGCGATGTTGCGCTGGCCGAGCGGGAATACAAAACCTCTCTGCAACTCGCGCCGGAATTTGCCCCAGCCTACCGGGCACTTGGACTATCCCATTACAAGCGAGGCGAAAAGGCCCTTGCCACCCCGCTTTTTAAACGTTACCTGGAATTGAAGCCAGACGCCCCGGATCGCGGCTATGTGGAGCACTATTTGAAGGATTCCGGCTCATGATAAGAAAGTATGCCCTAGCCCGGATATTTCACCAGGCCGGCCAAGAATTTTATGGGAAGGCGCATGAGCACAGGTTTTGCGGGATATATGGCGGCAAACCACTTTGTACCGCCGGCCTTCGCGGTTGCTGGCGGCCAATTTGCGGCATCTTCGCGCCCCCGCTTCGCGCCAATAGGCTCGGCTATTGGCTTGGCGCGGGGTACGCAAATCTGCTCGCAACTTGCCTCGCCATCATCCCGCGACCTGGTGAAATATCCGGGCTAGCCCTCTTGCTGTCCTTTCTGGTAGCGGGTTGCGCGCCTTGGTCCGCCGTCGACCCCAACAGCCGCCAGATCAAGGTCAAGGAAGACTACAGCCTTGAAGCGCCCCTGGGGTGGGTACGCCGCAACTACGATGTTTATGACGTATTTTTGTCCCGCGATGGCCCGCTGCTCAATTTCATCGCCATCGACCGCGAAAAGCATGATCGCGAACTGCCGCGCACCAAACGCAAAACCAGCGCCGATTTGCTGCCGCAGGAAGTCGCCGAACTGGTGATTGCCGAGCAGAAAGCTGTCGATAGCCGGGCAAGTTTTACCGTCCTGTCCAATCAACCCGCGATGCTGGGCGGCACGCCCGCCGTGCGCGTGCATACCCGATGGAAAACCGAACGCGGCCTGCCCATCGAACGCCTGACCTATGCCATGGTCGATCAAAAAGGCCGGCTGGCCCTGATCTATGAGGCGCCGGGGCTGGTTTATTTTCCAAAAGGGCTGGCCGACTTTGAAGCCATGGTCAAAACCCTCTCGTTGGCATGAACAATGCCCGGGTTAAGAGTGCGTGTTAGAATGCGCCCTCACAAATTACCTGTCTCCGCATGAGCTTCTACTATTACCAGAAGCGCCTTTTCCGGGATTTTACCAACCTGTCAATGCTGTTCCGTCGCAACTATGACGGTCACATTGTCAGCATGCACCAAGCAGGCACGCACTGGTTGCGCAATCTTGTTACCCACGTCATTGCGCGCGAGTACAACCTGCCGATACCGAACAACATCCGCAGCAATGCCGTGGTGGGCGGCCCCAATAAAATTCCTGCCCATCATGGCCCCAAAATTGTACAAAGCCACAAAATTCCGGGACCGCTGTTCTCCCTCCCGGTCTGGCGCTCATTCATGCGGTTTCCCAAATACATTGCCTTGATACGGGACCCCCGAACATCAACCGCATCACACTATAAAAAACACGGCAAGGAATCGCCCAAGAGTTTCTCGGCGTTTTTGCGGAACAAAGGCGGTGATGACCATTTCATGAAGGATATCTGGGATGATATTCGCTTCCTCAACACCTGGATTCCCCTGGCGAGAGCCTGGCCGAGCCATGTCCTTGTCGTCCGCTATGAAGATCTGCGCACCAACACTGCGGATACACTAAATGAGATCGTGAAATTCCTGGGAATTCCTCTCAGGCAAGCCGACACACTAAGCTGGAGCATCGAACAATGCTCCAAGGAAAGCATGTCAAACCGCGAAGACGCTTCCCGCAGATTCAAGGTTGTCCGGCCAGATGAGGTTTCACCTCTCTCCATTTACTCGGTCGAAGATAAAGCGTATTTCCTCGATGTTTATCGCCGTCACCTCAAGACGGATATTCCCTATGATTTGACCCAGTGGTAACAACCACGAAATGCCCATGATTTCACCTTACTGGAACGCCCGCCTGACACGCGACCTGACCAACCTATCGCTCGTCCGCCACCGGCATTCTGATGGTCATTTGATCAGCATGCATCAATCTGGCACACACTGGCTTCGCAATATGCTTTCAATGGCGATGTCCCGTGTGTACAAGCTGCCAGCGCCTGAATACATACAAAACAATGATTTCATCAGCTCACCGCAAAAAGCGTCCAAATATCCCCAGATTCCGCGGATCGTCAGCAGCCATCAAATTCCAAGTCCACTCATTACCAATCGCGTGGCGCAGGCCTTCATTCAACTGCCTGACTATGTTTTGTTGATGCGAGATCCCCGTGTCATCGCCGCTTCTCACTATCGACGTTTTGAAACGAGATATTGCATCGCTTTCTCCGATTATTTGCGTGCCGACGTCAAGCTGCTTCGGCAAAACTCCACCAAGCGGAAATTTGACAAGGATATCTGGTGGGACATTCGCTTCCAGAACAGTTGGGGAGAAATGATGAAGCTAAGGCCGGGCCGCATTCATTTGATTCATTATGAAGATCTGCGTAAAGAAACGGCAAGGCATCTGCGTGAAATCATGTTGTTTCTGAAAATGCCCGATATTGACGATGAAACGCTGAATTGGTGCATCCAGCAATCTTCCAAGGAGACCATGGCGCAAAAGGAATCCCCGGACACGGCGCACAAAGTCGTCCGGCAAGATGACAAAAACCCGTTAGCCATCTATTCGGACAGCGATAAACAATTCTTCCTGGAGACGTATCGCAAATATTGCAACGCCGATTTTGGATATGATCTGGAAGCTGGTTGGTGATTTTTTCTTTTATTTTCCGATACAAAACCGGCTGAAAATCTCGCCAAGCAAATCATCCGGCGTAAACTCTCCGGTGACCTCCGATAGGGCTTCCTGCGCCAGTTTCAGCTCTTCCGCCTGAAGTTCTAGCCGGCCGGAAAGCGTTTGCGCTGCCTGCAAATTTATCCGGCAACGCATGAGCGCATCCAGGTGCCGCTGACGCGCCATGAAGCCGCGCTCCCCGGCTGGTTGCCAGCCTGCTTTTTCCAGCAGCGCCTGGCGTAATGCATCCAGTCCCTGGCCGGTTTTGGCGGATAGCCAGATTTCTTCTTCTGTATGACGCGCGGCTTCGCCGGACAGATCAATTTTGTTGTGGATGGCGATGCGCGCCACGCCTGGCGGAAGCTTTTCAATAATATGCCGCTCCTGCTCACCCAGGCCATGCTGACTGTCAACGAGCAACAGCGCGATGGCGGCTTTTTCTACTGCCTCCCAAGTGCGGGCAATGCCCATCTGTTCCACCTTATCCGTGGTCTCACGCAACCCGGCGGTGTCGATGAGGTGGAAGCTCACGCCCGCAATCGCGATTTCCTGCCGCAGCGCATCGCGCGTCGTGCCCGCGATATCGGTGACAATGGCCACTTCCTCGCCTGCCAGCGCATTCATCAGGCTGGATTTGCCAACATTGGGTTGGCCAATCAGCACCACACGCACGCCTTCTCGCAACAGCGCACCCTGTTTCGCCGCACCCAGCACGCCTTCGAGTTCGTCCTGCGTTTCATGGATGCCCGCACGCACTTTGGCCTGCTCGGCCTCGACCACGTCCTCCTCTTCAGGAAAATCCAGGCTGGCCTCGACGCGCATGCGCAGTTCTGTCAGCCGCGCCTGCATGGCCTGAATGCGACGGGAAAACTCGCCCGTCAGCGAGTGCAGCGCCGAGCGTGCCGCCTCAACGGACGACGCGTCGATCAGGTCAGCCACACTTTCCGCTTGCGCCAGGTCGAGCTTGCCGTTGAGATAGGCACGCTGCGTGAATTCGCCGGGTTGCGCCAGACGCGCGCCCAATTGCTGGCAGCGCAACAGCAACGCCCGCATCACCGCCGGACCACCATGGCCTTGCAGTTCCAGAACATGCTCACCGGTAAAGGAATGCGGCGCGGGAAAATACAGCGCGATGCCCTGATCTATGGGCTCGCCATTCCTATCGCGAAACGACGTGAAACCTGCATGGCGCGGTTTGGGCAACCTGCCTAACAATCCGGCGGAGATGGCCGTCAAATCACCGCCGGAAACGCGCACCACGCCAATGCCGCCACGGCCGGGCGGCGTGGCGATGGCGCAAATGACATCACTTTTTTGCACTGCCTGACTTGCTTCCCGCCCCGTCGCCGTATTTCTTGTTCATCGCCCACTGCTGGGCAATGGACAGGATATTGTTGACCAGCCAGTACAGCACCAGACCCGAGGCAAAGAAGATGAACATCACGCTGAACACGATGGGCATGGCCATCATGATCTTGGCCTGCAAGGGATCGGGCGGCGTGGGATTGAGTTTGACCTGGATAATGGAGGAAATGCCCATCAGCACCGGCAGCACAAAGAAAGGATCCGGTGCGGACAAGTCCGTAATCCAGCCCATCCACGGTGCGCCGCGCATTTCCACCGCGGCGATCAGCACGTAATACAGCGCAATAAAAACCGGAATCTGCAACAGGATCGGCATGCAGCCGCCCAGCGGATTGACCTTTTCCTTCTTGTACATGTCGGCCATCGCCTGGTGCAGCTTCTGCCGGTCATCACCATACAGTTCCTTCATTTTCTGCAGCTTGGGCGCGAGGGCGCGCATCTGCGCCATGCCCTTGTAGCCCGATGCCGACAGCGGCCACAAGACCAGTTTGAGCAGAATGGTGAAAATGACGATGGCCCAGCCCCAGTTGCCAACCAGGCCATGAATTTTCTCCAGCACCCAGAACATGGGCGCTGACAGCGGTGTCAACCAGCCATAATCCCGGGTCAGGTCCAGGCCGGGCGACGCCGCTTCGAGGTTTTTCTGAATCTGCGGACCGACATACAACCTTGAATCCAGCGTGACGCTTTGTCCTGCCGTCAACTGTCCGTGCGCTTGCTTGTATCCGGCCGAATAAAGATCCTCACCCAGCTTTTCGGCGTAATAAGATCGTTCCGTACCAGGTTTTGGCAGCCAGGCCCCGACGAAGTGGTGTTGCAACATCGCCACCCAGCCATCCTTGGCCGATTTCTGGAATTCCGCGCTACCCTCGGCGATGTCTTCGAACTTGATTTTCTGGAACTTGGATGCCTCGGTATAGACCGCCGGGCCGGTAAAGGTATAAAGGAACCTGGATTCGCCCGCCGGGGGATGGCCATGACGCACGAACTGTCCATAGGTTTCCACTTGTACCGGTTGAGCGCCTGTATTGGTGATTTTTTCGCTGACCTCAATCAGATAGCTGCCGCGGCGGAAAGTATAGGTTTTTTCCACCGCAATGCCCGTCTGCGGGTTTTGCCAGGTCAGCGGAATCTTGATTGCATCGCCTTCAAGACGATAGGTTCCAACAGTCAGATTGAAGACATCCTTGTGCGTCGGCAACCAGCCTTGCTGGCCATTGAATACCGTGAATCCGCTTTGCGCGACATATGGCTTTCCGGAAGTGTCTTGCAACAGCGCCAACGGATGTTGCGCGTTATCAACCTCGTGATAGCCTTTGAGAACCAGTTTGCGTAAATCGCCACCATTGGCATCGATCTCGGCGCGCATCAAATCGGTTTCCACAATGGCGCGCGCGCCAGCCTTCCAGCCCTGATCATGCGCCACTGGCGCGGCGGTTGCCCGCACCGGCGCACTGGCCGTCGGCACGCCGCTGGCGGGCTGTTGTTGGGCTGTGGGAGCCACGGTCGCCGGTTGGTCCTTGGCCTGCCAGGCATCCCACAGGAGCAGCAGCGAAAAGGAAAACACCGCGAAAAGAATCAGGCGTTGGGTATCCATGCTTGTATTAGACCTATGTGCGGCTGTAATCGAAAGCCATGATCGAATTGGATCGCTCAGGGGACTGGGTCATGCCCGCCCGGGCATCCTGGCCGGCAACGTCCAATACGACAGATAGCCAACCAGCCGCCTTTGATGGCGCCGTGTTTCTTCAAAGCCTCTACCGTGTATTCGGAGCAAGTCGGCAGATATCGGCAGCTCGGCGGCAGCATCGGGCTGACCAGATACTGATAAGCCCTGACCAGCCAGATCAGGATCCGCCGCATTTTCTGACTGCCAATGAGACGGCTTCGCGCAAATCCCCCACTAGCGGGATATCCACTTCTGATCCATGTGGCCGCACAACCAGATCCATCGGCGGCAGATTCCCGGCTTCCTGACGGAAAAATTCCCGGATTTGACGGCGCAAGCGATTGCGATCGACCGAACGGGCAAACTGTCGTTTAGACACGATCATGCCCAAACGGGCATGGCCCCTGTCATTCGGCAGGCCCATCACCTGAAAGTATCGCGAACGCACCGCGCAACGATGCTTCAGTACCGCCTCGAATTCCGCTGACGTCAACAGGCGCAGGCTGCGAGGAAACCCTTGTCCGGCAGACAAATATATGTCTTCAGACCGCCAAACGATGACGGCCCTTGGCGCGACGTGCTTTGATAACCGCGCGCCCGCCACGGGTCTTCATGCGAACAAGAAAACCGTGTGTGCGCTTACGGCGTGTAACGGAGGGCTGGTAGGTGCGTTTCATGTCGGCTGCCTTTGCGGAATATTGGGCAAAAAGCCCTTAAAAAACCGCTTATTAGACGCTCTTACCGCCGTGTTTGTCAAGAACTGCCGTCAATCCC
>CAZVBY010000057.1:0-11740 GCA_964625895.1 uncultured Thiobacillus sp. | reverse complement strand
GATTATTTCCTGACATGCCGTTCAAGTGGCGCCGTCTCAGGGAAGCGCTGAATCAATCAGCGCTTCCCCTACAAGCCGCAACGCGGCTTGCCGCGCAATGACGCTAGTGTCTCAACCCATAAGTTTGCGTATATGCCGAGACGCACGTCCGCGCGCCGAGTGCGCGAAGCGAACCGCAGCCATAGCCGTAGCTATGGCGAGGATGAGCGACAAAGCAATCGGTGATGCGGGGCGCGTCGAACATAGCGAAACTTATGGGTTGAGACACTAGTCATGGAAAGCGCAAATTTTCACGGACATGTGCCGGAAAAATTCTTGGCGGATGTTTCGGCCAAAATTAATTTGGCGCGAATAAATCAGCGCGTCCTTAGCTCGGCGATCCCTTGGTATCGGAGCCGAATCTGCGGCGGCGAAAACGCTTTTCGCGCCGGGCCCGGTTCATTTCCCGCTCGGTGAGAGGTTTGGGCTTGCGGGACTCAAAGGGATTGGAACCGTCCTTGAATTCGATTCTGAGCGGGGTCCCTTGCAGGTCGAAAACCTTGCGGAAGGTGTTTTCCAGATAGCGTCGGTAGTCGTTTTGCACGTTGGCGACGGCATTGCCATGGATGACGATGACGGGTGGATTGCTGCCACCCTGGTGAGCAAACTTGAGCTTGGGCCGGAACAGGCCGGACTTGGGCGGCGTGTGCTGCGCGGTCGCGGCCAGCAGCGTGCGGGTCAGTTTTGGCGTGGACAGTTTGGCCATGGAAGCAGCGTAGGCGGCATCGATGTCCTTCAGCAGCGGCGCCAGACCCTGGGCTTTCAGTGCGGAAATATAATTGAAGCGGGCAAAAGACAGGAAAGCGAGCTTGCGTTCGATGTCGCGCTTGATCTCGCTGCGTTTGTATTCGTCCAGGCCATCCCATTTGTTGACGGCGACCACCAGGGCGCGACCCTCTTCCAGAATGTAACCCGCGATGTGCGCGTCCTGTTCGGAAATTTCGGCCTGCGCGTCGAGCACGAGCACGACCACGTTGGCGTCTTCAATGGCTTGCAGGGTCTTGATGACAGAAAATTTCTCCACTGCCTCGAACACCTTGCCGCGCTTGCGAACACCTGCAGTATCAATCAGCGTGTAATGCTTGCCGTCGCGCTCGAAGTCGATATAAATCGAGTCGCGCGTGGTGCCGGGCTGATCAAAGGCAATCACGCGCTCTTCGCCCAGCAATGCATTGACGAGGGTCGATTTGCCCGCATTGGGCCGGCCAACAATGGCAATCTTCGGAGCGCTGGCATGTTCTTCATTCGCTTCGGGCATGGCAAACGTCGCCAGGGCAAGATCGACCAGTTCACGCACGCCCTCGCCATGCGCGCCGGATATCGGCAGCGGCTCGCCCAGGCCCAGTTCGTGGAACTCCGCAGTGACAACCGATGGGTTCATGCCCTCGGCCTTGTTGACGACCAGATGCACGGGGCAGCGTGCCTGGCGCAGCCTTTGCGCGATCACTTTATCTTGCGGGGTCAGGCCCTGGCGGCCATCGACCAGAAACACCACAACATCGGCTTCGTCGATGGCCTGCAGGGTCTGCCGCGCCATCTCATGCAGAATGCCGTCCTTGGCAACGGGTTCCAGTCCGCCGGTATCCACCACCAGATAAGGCTTGTCGCCCACCCGGCCGCGGCCGTAGTGACGGTCGCGCGTCAGACCGGGCTGATCATGCACCAGCGCATCGCGCGTCCTGGTCAGCCGGTTGAAAAGGGTGGACTTGCCGACATTCGGGCGGCCGACAAGCACAAGTGTAGGTAGCATAAGTAATTAAAAACCAGGATGAACACAGAGGCGCAGAGACGCGGAGAAAAGCATTGAAATCATGTCCATGAATCAGCAGTCAACAATTTTGAAACAGTGTAAATAAACAGGCAGAACAGGGTTTCATTTCTTCTGGTCTTTCTCCGCGTCTCTACGCCTCTGCGTTCCGATTTGTTCAGTTCAGCTTGAACGCGGTGACGCCGCCCTTGGCGGTTTGCACGGCAAACCCCGGGCCGATATCCACTGGCATGGCGCGCGCGTGGCCACCGTCCGTCGCGCTTCTCGCCACAAAGCTGCCGTCCTCACGCGACAGCAAGTGGACGTACCCTTCGTAATCCGCCACGATCACATGACCGCCCATCGGCAGCGGCGCGGTCAGTCGACGATTTGCCAGCTTGTCCTGACGCCAGGTGGCACGGCCCGAATCCTTGTCGTAGGCTGTCACGGCATCCTTGTCGTCTGTCACATATACATGGCGGTCATCCATGCCAAGCCCAGTCGCGCTCGACGTATCGCGCGCCCAGATCGGATTGCCCCGGCCACGTTCAAAGCAGGCCACGCGACCTTGATAGGAAACCGCGCATACGCGCTTGTCATCCAGCACCGGCCGGCCGGACACATCCGCCACGCGCTCAAGTTCCGTGGCGCCGCGCGGCAAGCTGACGGTCGCTTCCCACAATTGCACGCCGGTGGCGGCAGCGACCGCCACCAGCTTGCCACCCGGAAATCCCGCGTAGAACACGCCATCCCTTGCCGCCAACCCTTCAGTACCTTGCAATGACAGTCCTGGCAATTGCCGAATAAACAGCCATTTGCGGCTGCCGTCCTCAACCGACAATCCGGCGATACGGCCGTCACCCGTGCGTACAGCGACGATGCCACTCTCCACCACCGGGGCACTGACCACCTCGCTCGATAACACTGTCTCCCAACGTTTGTTGCCGGTGGCCGCGTCCAGTGCGATCACTTCTCCCTTGCGGCCACCGACCAGCACCAGGCCAGCGCCGCCCCCCACGCCGGCGGACAGAATCTTGCCCGTATCGGCGCGCCACGCTTCGTTGCCGCTTTGCAGGTTGAGCCTGACCACACGTCCGCTCTCACCCGCTGCAAACACGCCTTCGCCATCGGCTACCGGAAGGAAAACCGACCGGCCCGCTTCCGGCACGCTGCCAGACCAGGCTTTCGCCAGCTGACGGCTTTCCTTGAACTCCGGTAGCGCAGCGGGTTGCGCGGCCTTGCTCCTGGCCGAGCCAAACCAGCCCGAGACCATATCCGTGGTTTTGCTGACTGCGGCGCAACCGGCCTGCAGAATAGCCGCCATGCTTAAAACTGCGATCAATCTGGCGTTCACGATTTTGGCCCTCCCAGAGAATCCAGCTTCATCTCGACCAGTCCGCGCATGGGGTTGGTTTCCTTGAGTTTGGCGTAAGACGCTGAATAGGCTGAACGGGCTTCTGCATGCTTTCCCTGCGCCAGGTATACATCGCCTTTCAGATCGTCGAAACGAGGGCCAAAAGCTTCAGTATGTGCAGCATTCAACTGCGCCAGCGCGGAATCGTACTGCTTTTCGTCGAGCAGCAGGCCTGCCAGCCGCAATCGGGCCATGTCGCGCACCGCTGCTTCCTTGGTATGTTCGACTACCCATTGCAATTGCGCCTTGGCGCTTTTCGCATCGCGGTCGGTCACGTTGATGGCCGCCATTTGCAAGGCTGCACGAGTGGCATAAGGCGTCTTGGCAAACTTGTCTATCAACGCACCGCCCGTTTCGCGCGCCAATTTCTTGTCGCCCGCCTGCAAGGCCTGCTGCATGCGGTCAAAGTAGGCAGACGCCTCAGCGGACTGCTGAACCGTATGGTGCTTCCAGTATTCGTAGCCGGCGGCCGCAAACAGGATAGCCGCGATGCCGATCGTCACCGCATTTCCCCAGCGTTTCCACCAGGCTTTCAGCTCATCCAGTTTTTCCTGTTCTTCGAGATCAAACGTTGCCATTTTTTCTGTTTCCTTTATCGGGCAAGCAGGATATCTGCCGCCTCATCCACATCAACCATTGCCTGTTCGGCCACGTCGCGCAAGGGTTTCAGGTTGAGCTTGCGCGCAGCCGCCTCATTGTCTCCGATGATCGCGGCAAAACGGGCGCCACTGCCATCGGCTTTTTTCATTTGCGACTTGAAACTGCCACCGCCTGCATGCATCAGCACGGAAAGTTTCCTTTCCCTCAGACGACGCGCCACTTGCCAGGCCCAGGCCGACGCTTGATCGCCCGCATGCACCAGATACACATCCGGTGAGCGCAGCCGGGGCTGAATACCTTCAGCTTCGAGCAGGGCCAGCAACCGCTCGATACCCATGGCAAAACCGCAGGCCGGTGCAGGTTTGCCGCCCAGTTGCTCGATCAATCCGTCAAAGCGGCCGCCAGCGCACACCGTGCCCTGCGCACCGAGTTTATCCGTGACCCATTCGAACACGGTGCGATTGTAATAGTCGAGCCCGCGCACCAGCCGGGTGTTGATGCGGTATTCAATACCCAGTTCATGCAGCAACTTCTGCACCGATTCGAAATGCGCCAGCGACGCCTCGTCCAGATCGTCCATCAGCCTGGGCGCGGCTTCCACCAGCGCCTGCATGGTCGGGTTTTTGGTATCCAGTATCCGCAGGGGATTGCTGTGCAGACGACGCCTGGCGTCTTCGTCGAGCACATCGGAATTGGCTTCGAAATGCTTGATGAGCCGTTCTCGATGACGCCGTCGCGCTTCCGCATCGCCCAGCGTGTTCAGTTCCAGCGATGGCGCAATGCCCAGCCGTTTCCACAAATCCGCGCCCATCAGGATATGTTCCACATCAACATCCGGTCCTGCAAAACCCATGGCCTCCACGCCCACCTGATGGAACTGTCGGTAGCGGCCTTTCTGCGGGCGCTCGTGGCGGAACATGGGCCCCATGTACCACAGACGCTTGCCGCCGTCGTAGAGCAGGTTGTTCTGCACGACCGAGCGAACACAGGACGCCGTGCCTTCCGGGCGCAGGGTCAGCGATTCTCCGTTCAACTCATCGATGAAGGTGTACATTTCCTTCTCGACGATGTCGGTCACCTCGCCGATCGCCCGCTTGAACAGCGCTGTGTGTTCAAGGATAGGCGTGCGAATCTCGCGATAACCATAGCCATCCAGCCATTCGCGCACAATATCCTCGAAATGCCGCCAGGTATCCGCATCCGCTGGCAGCATGTCGTTCATGCCGCGGATGCTTTGCAGGTTGTTGCTCATATTGAAATAATCTTTATCCGTGAAGTACGCGGCGTGTTATCCATTTCCATACCGGCGTTTCACATAGTCTTCCACGATTGCCTGAAACTCCTCGGCAATGCGGTCGCCCTTTAATGTCACGGTTTTCTTGCCATCCACATACACCGGCGCCACAGGGACTTCGCCGGTCCCTGGCAGCGAAATGCCGATGTTGGCGTGTTTGGATTCTCCGGGGCCGTTGACCACGCAACCCATCACCGCCACGTTCATTTCCTCCACCCCTGCATAAACGCCGCGCCAGGCGGGCATCTGGACGCGCAGCCAGGTCTGGATTTTCAGCGCCAGTTCCTGAAATACGGTTGAGGTCGTGCGGCCGCAGCCGGGGCAGGCTGTCACCATCGGCGTAAAAGCCCGCAGGCCCATGGTTTGCAGGATTTCCTGTGCCACCACCACTTCCTTGGTGCGCGGCTCGCCTGGTTCGGGTGTCAGAGAAACACGAATCGTATCGCCGATCCCTTCCTGCAGCAGCACTGCCAGCGCTGCCGTCGAAGCGACAATGCCCTTGCTGCCCATGCCCGCTTCCGTAAGCCCGAGGTGCAGGGCGTAATCACACTGACGGGCCAAGTCGCGGTACACCGCGATCAAATCCTGCACGCCGCTCATCTTGCAAGACAGTACGATGCGATCCGCGGGCAGTCCGATCTCTTCTGCGCGTTTTGCCGATCGCAGCGCCGAGGCAATCATGGCGTTGAACATGACTTGTTTCGCATCCAGCGGCGCGGCAAGTTTGGCATTTTCGTCCATCATGCGAGCGGCCAGTTCCTGATCGAGGCTACCCCAGTTGACGCCGATGCGCACCGGTTTGTCGTACTTGCAGGCAATTTCAATCAACGTGCCAAACTGCTCGTCACGCTTTTCGCCGCGACCGACATTGCCTGGGTTGATGCGCAGCTTGGCCAGCGCTTGCGCGCATTCCGGCACCTGGGTCAAAAGCTTGTGGCCATTAAAATGGAAGTCACCCACCAGCGGTACCGGGATCCCCATGCCGTCGAGTTTCTCGCGTACCGTGGACACTGCACTGGCAGCTTCGAGCGTGTTGACCGTGACGCGCACGATCTCCGAGCCGGCCTGATAAAGCTCGGCCACCTGCCGCACCGTTGCGTCGATATCTGCCGTGTCGGTATTGGTCATCGACTGCACGACAATGGGCGCGCCACCGCCCACAGACACATGTCCGACGCGCACCTGGCGCGTGACATGGCGCTGCGGGCCGGATGCGGTATGCTTGCTCGCGTTCATTTCTTGCCTTATTCCAGGGTAAAGCGGGCAACCTTCTCGCCAATGTAAGGCTTGATGTCGAAAGCGCGGCCCTCGTAAGTCATTCGCACGTTGACGGCATTCCCCACGACAAACGTGAAAGGCGGCTGCCCCCCCAACTCCACGCTACTGCCTGTTTTACCGACTGCCGAGTGAATCGTCTTGCCGCTGGCATCGCGCACTTGCACCCAGGCATCTTCGTCAAACTGAAGACGGATACGCTTTTTGCCGTCCCCCTGCTCGGTTACCGAAGCAACAGGGGTGACTTCCTTTGCCTCGGCCGATTCCCGTTTCTGCGGTGCAGTTGCAGGCGTGTTCGCACGCGTTTTTTCAGTTTCCGGATCAGTTTCCACCGATGCAGGCTGCGTGGCTGACGGCGCCAGGGCGCTGGCAACCGGCACGGACACCTGTTCTTGCGCCGATGCGTCCAGCGGCGCCTGGTTCAAATTCGAAACAGCCGGGGTTTGCGCTGCAGCGGGTGCCTCAGCATTGGCATGTCCTTCATCGCCGCCACTGTTGAGCCACCAATAAAGTCCCACTGGCACGGCAACCAAAAGTAACAACACTGCGACTGCCATCCACAGCAGCGGTGAAAATTTATTCTCTGTCACGTCAGGCAATGAAGCGGCCTCGACTGGTTCCGGCGGCGCCGCACCGGTCTCGGCCATGCGTTCCAGAACAGCATCCGCATTCAGCCCCAAGAGACGGGCATAGTTGCGCACAAAACCGCGCGCAAACACCGGCTGCCCAAGCGCGGCAAAATCTTCGGTTTCCATGGCCTCCACTTGCCGCGCCATCAAGCGAAGACGCGCCGCCGCATCTTGCAGGGTCCAGCCTTTGGCTTCGCGCGCAGCCCTTAGCGTCCGCCCAACTTCAAGAATTCCATTCATTCGTACTGCCCCCGCATCAGGCGTTGCGCTTCATCGGAGTCAGGAAACTGTCTACGCAATTGCAACGCATAGGCCGCGGCCTGGTCCCTGTCGCCCAGACTGCGCTCCAGCCGCACTCCCAGCCAGAGACTCTCGGCGGTCGGCAGCGACACCTGGCTGAAACGGGACAGCAGCCGCTGCGCTTCGTTCGACTTGCCTTGCCGGAAAGACAGTCCGGCCAGCTTGATGATGGCAAGCGGCATCTCGGGTTGCAGCTTGAGCGCCTTGTTGTAATGCGTTTCCGCCGCCTTCAAATCCCCCTTCCGTTCATTGCACAGGCCGGCATTGGCCATTGCCCGCTCGGGTTGTGCATACAAGGGATTACGCAAGGCTTCGGTGAAATGTGCCAGCCCTTCCTCGTAACGCTCGCGCGTGCACAAAAACCAGCCATAGTTGTTATGCGTCTCGGAATCGGCGCGATCCAGTTCGATGGACTTGCGAAAATTCTCTTCGGCCAGCCTGTCCTCGGCCAATTCCATGTAGATCAGGCCAAGCATGTTATAGGCTGGCCCATAGCGGTTGTCCGCCTGGATCGCCTTGCGGGTCTCATCCAGCGCAATCTTCATCTGGCCATGATTGAAATAGGCCGCCGCCAGATCCGTGAAAGCCTTGGCGCGCGCGCTGGCCTCTGTCTCCATCTTGACCACGATCGAAGCGGGACTGGAGGGCGAAGCGCCCTGCATTTCCGGCGTTCCCTGGCAACCCGCCAGCAACAATCCGCACAACAGCCCTGCCAATATTCTCATGCCGCATTCCTCTCGATGCGTTTCAGCACCCTGCCAGTTTTGTCCGCCACCCGGCCTGCCAGCTGCCCGCATGCCGCATCAATGTCATCGCCACGGGTTTTGCGCGTCGTGGCAACGTAACCCGCCTGAATCAAGAGTTCGCGAAACACCCGAATCGATTCGGACTCGCTCTTTTCATAACCCGAACCTGGAAACGGATTGAATGGAATGAGATTGAACTTGCATGGCGTGTCTTTCACCAGATCGATCAGTTGCCGCGCATGCTCGGGTAAATCGTTCACACCCTTCAGCATGACGTACTCAAAAGTAATGAAATCGCGCGGCGCATACTGAAGATAGCGCTGGCAAGCCGCCATTAATTCCTTGAGCGGATATTTTTTGTTGATCGGCACGATCTCATCACGCAGCGCATCGTTGGGCGCGTGCAGACTGACCGCCAGGGCAACCGGGCAGCGCTGTGCCAGCCGGTCCATCGCGGGCACCAGTCCCGAGGTCGACACTGTTACCCGGCGGCGCGACAGACCATAGGCATGATCATCCAGCATCACATCCAGCGCCGTCACCACGTTCTCGAAATTGGCCAGCGGTTCGCCCATGCCCATCATGACCACGTTCGTCACCGGGCGTTCGCCGTATCCGGTTTTTTTCAGCTCGCGCACCGCGTGCCACAACTGGCCTAGAATTTCCGCCACCGTCAGGTTACGGTTGAAGCCCTGCCGTCCGGTCGAACAAAAGGTGCATTCCAGCGCACAACCCACCTGCGATGAGACACACAGCGTGCCGCGGTAGCGCGGCACATCCACAAAACCCTGCGTACCGCGACAACGCAACGCATTACCCTGACTTTGCGAGCCGGAATCCCGTGCCCCATCGTCATTACTGTCCGCGTCGCCGCAACCCGGCATCCCTTCTGGAATGAACACCGTCTCAATGCCGTTTCCAACGCCCACTTCAAATAGCCATTTGCGCGTGCCATCTGCCGATGCCTTGTCCGCCCGCACCGCGGGCGCAAGTATTGCCGCTTCCCGCATCAACCTTTCGCGCAGGCTTTTGGCCAGATCTGTCATTTGCCCGAAATCACTCTCCCCCGACTGGTGCGTCCAGTGGAACACCTGCTTGGCGCGAAACGGCTTCTCGCCCTGGCCCACCAGCCAGTTGGTCAGTTGCGGAAGATTGAAATCGAGCAGGTTTTGCACTTAACGGGGGCAGACTTCCGTCGTCGAAAAGAAGTAAGCAATTTCCACTGCGGCGGTTTCCGGCGCATCGGAACCATGCACGGCATTGGCGTCCACGCTTTGGGCGAAATCGGCGCGGATGGTTCCCGGCTCGGCCTTCTTGGGGTCAGTGGCACCCATCAGCTCACGGTTCTTGGCAATGGCGCTTTCGCCTTCCAGCACCTGGATCATGACCGGCCCGGAAATCATGAATTCCACCAGGTCCTTGAAGAAGGGGCGCTCGCGGTGCACGGCGTAGAAGCCTTCCGCTTCGCGGCGAGAAAGATGCTTCATCTTCGCGGCCACGATCGTCAGGCCGTTGGTTTCAAAGCGCGAATAAATCTTGCCGATGACATTCTTGCCCACGGCATCGGGTTTGATAATGGAAAGGGTGCGTTCGATCGCCATGCTTCAACTCCAGGTTGGTTTTATAAAAACGGTTAAAAATTAGCTGCTTATTATAACCCGCCCGCGCCTTGCCTGTCTTTGCTCCGCTTTCGTCGAATAGGTTTTCGCGGCTGTCGCACATCGACACAATCCTGTCACATCCCGGTGCTAGTCTCCATGCGCACATGATCATAGAGACATCCGCTTGAAACCCCATCACAGCCTCACCGCAGAACACCTCATCCACGCATTGTCAGCATTGAAGGAAGGTGCGAGTTCACTGGAAGCCTGCCATCAGGGGCACATCGACCAGGCCCGGGAAAACTACCGGCAAAGCGCGCGCAACCTGCTGCACTATGTTTCGCTGCGTCAGAACGACATTCGCGCCATCCAGGACGACTTGTCATTGCTGGGCCTGAGCCGTCTGGGCCAGGCCGAATCGCATGTCATGGGCAGCCTCAATGCCGTGCTCACCACCCTGCATGCGCTGGCCGGACATCCCGTGCTGCGGCCGCAGGCCAAACAGCAGATGCGCGCCGGCAAGGCACTGCTGATCGACCACACCCAGGAGCTGCTGGGCGATCCCTCGCCCCACCGCATCCCGCACATCATGGTCACGCTGCCCTCCGAGGCGGCTACCGACCCGCAACTGGTGAAAACCCTGCTCAGCGAAGGCATGGATGTCGCCCGCATCAACTGCGCGCACGACGATGCCGAAGCCTGGCAGTCCATGATCCGCCACATCCGTCAGGCGCAAAACAGCACGGGCTGCCCATGCAAAATCTACGCTGACCTGGCCGGACCCAAGCTGCGCACCGGCGCCATCGAACCTGTCGGGCGCATGGCCGAATTCAAGGCGCGGCGCGATACCCTCGGCCACGTGATCGATGCCGCGCGCATCTGGCTGACGCCAGGCGACCAGCCAGAGCCTCCGCAGGCCGGCGCCGAAGTCACGCTGCCGCTGGAACGCGCCTTCATCGGCCTGATCCATGGCGACGACGTGCTCGACGTGGAGGACCTGCGCGGCGTCTGGCGCCATCTGCGCATCGTCGAGCGCTATGGCCAGTCGTGGCTGGCCCACTGCCACCAGCATGCCTATGTGCAGGAAGGCGCGGCCTGCACGCTTTATCGCGGTGAAAAGCGCATGGCCGAAAGCCAGATCAGCCAACTGCCCGAAGTCGTCCTGCCGCTGCTGCTGAAAACCGGCGACACCCTGCTGCTCACCGGCAGCGGCACGACCGGCCATGCCGCCAAATACGATGAAACAGGCAAGCTCATCGCGCCCGCTTCCATTCCCTGCACGCTCGATGCCGTGTTCCAGGCCGCCCGGCCAAGCCAGGCCATCTGGTTTGACGACGGCAAGATCGGCGGCCGCATCGTGTCGAATGATGGCGTTTCACTGGAAATCGAAATCAACCACGCCTCGCCCAAGGGTAGCAAGCTGCGTCCGGAAAAAGGCATCAACCTGCCCGAAACCGACCTGCCCATTCCCGCGCTGACCGAAAAAGACCTGGCCGATCTGCGAGTGCTGGTCCACCAGGCCGACATCGTCGGACTGTCATTCGTGCGCACCCAGCAGGACCTGCTGGACCTGCATGCCGCGCTGGATGAACTCGATGCCGGCCACCTCGGCACCGTGCTCAAGATTGAGACCCGTCAGGGCTTTGAGCAGCTGCCCATGATCATGCTCACGGCCATGCGCCTGCCGCCAGTGGGCATCATGGTCGCGCGGGGCGATCTTGCCGTCGAGGTCGGCTTCGAACGCCTGGCCGAAGTGCAGGAGGAAATCCTCTGGCTGGCCGAAGCCGCGCATATCCCCGTCATCTGGGCCACGCAGGTGCTCGACACCCTGGTCAAGCGCGGCCTGCCCTCGCGCGCCGAAGTCTCCGATGCCGCCAAGGGCATCCACGCCGAATGCATCATGCTCAACAAGGGACCGTACGTTGTCGAAGCCCTGCGCTTTCTGAGCGACGTGCTGCAGCGCATGAGCGAACACCAGTCCAAACACCGCCCGCTGCTACGGCGTTTGTCAGTCTGCACCCTACCCACTGACAGCCCCCAGCGCTGCGAGATGTAAAAAACCCCTAGCGGCTTGATTAAATTGAAAAAATGCTAG
>CAZVBY010000056.1:0-12154 GCA_964625895.1 uncultured Thiobacillus sp. | reverse complement strand
ACTGGGCGTACCAGCGGGATTCTATGTCTTTGGGTTCGAAGGATTTGGCGAGTTCCATGCGACAGACGATTATTGTTTAGGCAGATATGGAAACCCGCCATTATACCGTTACGGGAATGTCGATTTACTTGCCTAGCTTCTCGTTGACCGCATCGCGCACGATTTCGCGCACATGCACGTCCAACTGCGCCAGCAGACTGGCCAGGGCATTGTCCAGGCTGTTGCGGATTTCATTGGTGACCGCGCCCTGGATCAGGGCGCTCAATCGCGGTTCCAGTTCGGAGAGGAGTTCTTCCGGGTCGGCGCCGCCAACCGCGGGCTCCGCAGCCGCTGGCGGTATTGCATCGCAAGCTGACGTCAGTGTGGCATCCACATCACCCAGCGCCACCACATCGGTCAGTACTGGCAGCCAGGCATTGTCGGGCAGGGCGGGCACTGCAGTGTCAACAGGGGATGTGCTGGCGGGGGTGGAAGGCGCCGCCGTTTCTGCCTGGCGATGCTTCTTCAGCAAGGCATCCATTTTTTCCAGCAGGGGATCGCTCATGGTTTAGCCTTCCTGTTCTGTAGATTGTGATTCACCAGCGCGTAACCACAGTTCTTGTAATGGCGATAACGTTCACGCGCCAGGCCGAGATCCGGTTCTTCGTCGGTCACGATTTCCATCAATCGGGTAAAGCGGCCGAATATGGGCGGCAGTTCGTCGGACAGGTTGATGATGATATCGGCGCTGGACAACGCATCGGCCTGCGTGCCAATCAGCACGGGCGTCAACGGTGCAAGTGGGTTGGCGTCACGGCAATGTGGAATGAAGGATAGGGGAGGGTGAGTCCACAACATCCTGTCCAGCTCATCCGCAATTGCGGGGTCTGACACATAAATCAGCACGTTCAGTTTCTGTTCCAGCGCCTTGGCCACCAACTGGCGCGCCACTGTCAGCTTGCCGGGCGCGTGGGAATAGAAGCTGACTTCTGTCATGTTGTGCTTATTTCGCCTGATCAATCAGATACTGCGTCAGCAACGGCACCGGGCGCCCCGTTGACCCCTTCTTGTCACGCCCGCCGCGGTAGGCCGTTCCCGCCACGTCCAGATGCGCCCAGGGGTATTTTTTGGCAAAGCGCACCAGGAAACAGGCGGCGGTAATCGAGCCGCCCGCCCGCCCGCCAATATTGGCCATGTCCGCCAGATTGCTTTTCAGCAAATCCTGGTATTCATCCCACAAGGGCATCGGCCAGACGCGATCCCAAGCCTGGTCGGCAGCGCGTTCCACGGCCTTGCCCAAGGCTTCGTTGTTGGAAAACAGCGCACTGGGGATATTGCCCAGCGCAATCACGCAAGCGCCGGTCAGGGTGGCAATGTCGATCACCGCCGCCGGGTCGAAACGTTCGGCATAGGTCAGCGCGTCGCACAAGATCAGGCGGCCTTCAGCATCGGTGTTGAGAATCTCGATGGTCTGGCCGGACATCGACGTGACAATATCGCCGGGCTTGTTGGCAGCCGCATCGGGCATGTTTTCGCAGGAAGGAATCAGACCGACCACGTTCAACTTCAGCCCCAGTTCGCCGATGGCGCGGAACGTGCCCAGTACCGAGCCGCCGCCGCTCATGTCGTAGTTCATCTCGTCCATGTCGGCAGCGGGCTTGAGCGAAATGCCGCCCGCGTCGAAGGTAATCGCCTTGCCCACCAGCACAATGGGCTTGTCGCCTTTCTTGCCGCCATCGTGACGCAATTCGATGAAACGCGGCGGTTTGTCGCTGCCTTTTCCCACTGACAGAAATGACCCCATGCCCAGCTTTTCGCAGGCTGCGTAATCCAGCACCTTGCACTTGAAACCGTAGGTTTTGGCCAGCGCCTTGGCCTGTTGCGCCAGATAATCCGGCGTGCAAATGTTGGAGGGCGTGTTGCCCAAATCGCGCGCCAGGGCCATGCCATGGGCGATGGCGGCGCCTTGTTTCAGTCCGGCAGCCTCCGCGCCGATGAAACTGATTTGCGTCAGGCTGGCAGGGTTGCCGTTGCTGCTTTTCATCTGGTCAAATCGATAGCAGGCATCCGCTGCAGCCATGACTGCCTGGGCTGTGTTCCAGCTTGCGTTGCGCTTTTTGACCTTGATCTCGCTCAATGTCAACGTCAGTTCCTTGACGGCAGAGCCTTTGACCGCGTTGACGCTGGCCGTGATGGCATCGCGGTAATTTTTCTCGTTGAACTCGGCTTCCTCTCCCAGGCCGATCAGGAGCACGCGGGGGGCCGTCACATCCTCAAGATCACGCAGCATCAGGGTGCTGCCAGCACGGCCTTCCATATCACCGCTTTTGAGAACTCTGGAAATTCCGCCGCCGCTGTGCTTGTCAAGCGCTTTTGCGGCAGGCGTCAGTTTGCGATCCTGGAACACACCGACGACGATGCAGTCGGTACGCAGGTTGCCGGGCAATCCTGTTTTTATGCTAAATTTGATTTCGTTTTTCTTGGTTGGCATGGGATGAATGTTCCAGGTTGGGGCGAATGGCCACAATCTTTGCAAACCCCGGCCGGATAGTCAAAATTTCCTCGCGGACCCAATTCTATGCACTACCGGCAGTCGCTCCTGCGCGAATTGAGCTTATCCAGCGGCGCCGCGCTGATTGTGTTGATCGCGATTACCCTGGTGACGCTGTTCATCCGGTTATTGGGAGAGGCAGCCAGGGGCGAACTCGCCAACGAGGCGGTGTTCACCTACCTCGGTTTCAGTTTGCTGCATTTTCTCCCGGTACTGATTTCGATCGGCATTTTCATTGGCGTGCTGCTCACCTTCATGCGTTATTGGCGGGACAGCGAAATGGTGATCTGGCTGAACGCAGGACTCTCGATGCTGAACTGGATCCGGCCGGTGATGAGTTTTGTCCTGCCGCTGGTGTTGATTCTGGCCGTATTGACCATGGCGCTGATCCCTTGGGCGATGACCAAAAAAGATGTGTACAAACAAGAGTTGCTTAGCAGGCAAGACACCGCAGCGATTGCGCCAGGCGTGTTTGCGGAATCCGGCGGCGGCGAGCGCGTCTATTTTGTGGAGACGCTCAATCCGTTGACCGGAACGGTACGGAATGTGTTCATGCAATCGAGCGATAGCGGCAAACTGGGCGTGGTCGTCGCGGCCGAGGGCCGGCAGGAGAAAACGGATGATGGTACGCGTTTCCTGGTTCTTTCTCAGGGGCGCCGTTATGAGGGCGTGCCAGGTAGCGCGGCATATCGCATTGTTCAGTTCGAACGCTACTGGATGCGACTTGATCCTGTTGAGGTCAAGGCGCGCGAAATGACTGCGAAAAAGACCGGCACACTCGCGTTGTGGCGGCAAACCGCACCTGCCGCCAAGGGTGAACTGCTTGGCCGGGTCAACACGCCAATCAGTGCCATCGTACTGGCGCTGTTCGCACTGCCGCTCAGTTTCGTCAATACGCGCGCAAGACGGTCATTTGGCCTGGTCGCGGCACTGCTGGTTTATTTCATCTACAACAACCTGTTGTCCATCAGTCAGGCCTGGGTCGTGCAGGGCAAGCTGGGGCTCGCGTCAGGTCTGCTGACAGCGCATTTGCCGATGATTGCAGGGTTGATTCTCCTGTATGCCTACCGGCTGCGGATCAATCCTTTCCGCCGTTTGGGAAGCTAAACGATGAACCTCATCGCACGTTATCTGTTGAAAGAAGTTTTCTTTGCCGCCGGATTTGTTTTTCTGGCCTTGCTGGTGTTGTTTTCCTTTTTCGATTTGATTAACGAACTGGGCCAGTTGGGGCGTGGCAAATATGGCTTGACGCAGGCCGGGCTCTACGTGCTGCTCAATATGCCGGGGCATGTGTATGAAATCATGCCCATCGCTGCGCTGATCGGCACGCTCTTCGCACTGTCCCGGCTGGTCATGAACTCGGAATTCGCGGTGATGCGCGTATCGGGCGTTTCCAACTGGAAGCTTTCCGCCTATCTGGGCGCTGCCGGCCTGGCTCTGGCGTTGGTTGCGCTCGGTGTTGGTGAACTGGTCGCGCCCAGGTCCGAGCAGGCGGCGCAAAAATTGAAGCTGCGCGCGACCAAGTCAGTTGTCGCGCAGGCTTTTCGCAGCGGCTTGTGGGTCAAGGACGGCAGCGCATTTGTCAATGTGCGCGAAGTGCAGCCGGACTCCAGTTTGCACGATATCCGAATTTATGAATTCAATGACAAGTGGGAACTGGTTGACATCACCGGGGCGCAACGCGGCATCTGGCAGGATGGTCAGAACTGGTTATTGAAAAAAGTCACGGATACTTCGTTCTCAACCGAAGGTATCCGTGTCTCGTCCGAATCCCAACGGCAATGGAAGTCCGTACTGAGCCCGGACATACTCAGCGTCCTGCTGATTGCTCCGGAGAAAATGGCCACGCCGGTGTTGCTCAAGTACATACAACATTTGAAGGAAAACCGGCAGAAGGCGGCCCGCTACGAAATGGCCTTGTGGTCGAAATTGCTTTACCCGCTGGCCACGCCGGTGATGATGTTGCTGGCGCTGCCGTTTGCCTTTCATTCGCCACGTTCTGGCGGCATCAATCTCAAGATATTCCTCGGTATCATGGCAGGATTGGGATTCCATCTCAGCAACAGGCTGATTGCGCATGTGGGATTGTTGAACGATTGGCCCGCTGCGCTGACCGCACTATTGCCGCCCATCATCTTCCTTGGGTTGGCGCTGGGTGCGTTGAAATGGCTGGAGCGGCGATAGACGATGGTTATGCCAATCCTCAGCCGGTCATGACCAACCGGGTGCCGCACAGACGGTCATGCAGAAATTGCCGGTCACGATCAACGATTGCCCACAAAAAGCTTATGCCAAAGCAAGCCAGGCCGGCCAAGGCCAGCGCGAATCGCAGCACTGCCAGTTGAAGCGTGAGAGGTGACCCGTTGCTGTCAATCAATCGGATGCGCCAGGTTTTCATGGCCAGCGTCTGACCCTTCCCTGTCCAGAATGTGATGAAATAGATGGCGATGACAGCCAGCAGAAAGAGCTGGAATATGGCCTTGCGAAAAGGCGTGTCCGGGCTGCCAAAAAATGGGACATAAACGAAGCTGGCCAGCACCAGCACGGCGAACAGGAGCAGCGACTCGTACAGCATGGCTGCCAGACGCCGGCGAAGGCCAGGAAAAATGAGCGTAGTGGTTGCGTTTTCTTGCATGGTGGTTCTATATTCGCATTAAGCGTGCGGCAAATTGCCGCATTGCCAAATAACAAAAGGAGGAGAGCAATGCACATCGTAAAGCAGCTCATGGCGATTCCGGGCGTGATTGCGGCCGGAGAGTTCGCCTATCGGGGCGACCGGTTCTCGTACGAAGGCGCGTTGACCGCGGAGTTTGCGCGCATGGCCTCCATACTGTGCCGTTCCAATACCATGAGCGTCAACATGCAGTCGGAGATTTTTGATTCGTTCGCGTCCAACTGCGGGTGCAAACCCATGCAGGGCTGGGTCGTGCGCGGAGCGAACGCCACGGTCTGTAATGTCGGCAATTACTTCGCCTTTATCGAAAACCGGCCTGAATTGCTGAATGATGTCATGACCATCATGCGCGCGAAAGTCGGTGATATCGGGGATGACCTGTTGGTAAGCCTTTACGCAAAAATCGGCGGTGACGTCAAGGAAGCGCTTTACTGATCGCTTGGCGTAAATTGCCGCTTGGTGCGATTGAATGCAGCACAATCAATTACTCGGGAGAAGACAAGGATGACACTGGATCAGATGATGGATTTGCCTGGCGCGCTTGCGGCCTTTACCTATTCTGACAAGGGGGATGTTAACGACCATCGCATCCGCGAGGGCACGGAAATTACACCGCAAATACTCGACTTGCTGGCGCATTCCTGCGTGGCCAACATTGCCGTGGCAACGCTGGAGGCCAGGGGCTGGGAATCCCTGACGGGACAAAAGGGGTTCGAGCCGCTGCAAGGGTTCTCCATGGTGGGGCTGGAGTGGTCCGTGGTGGCCGGCGGTCGCTGCGCCGTGATCGTCAAGAACCGGGATGTGAACTACGAAGCGTCCTTCAATGCAGTGCATGCCTGTACGGCTTAATCCTCAGGAAAAAACATGTCGCTGAAAAAAATTCTCGTGCTTGATGGCGTGGTTGCGGTTTGTCGCTTCCAGGACGACGGCAGCATCATGGATGCGGCCGGTATGCTCCCGGCTGAAATGATGGAGCGGCTCGCCAAATTTGCGCAATGGTACCGACGCATGGTGTCTGGTAATACCGACCTGCTTTCGCTGTTCTCGCAAATGCGCGGTTGGGCCCCATCCCAAGGCTGGGTCGTCAATGGAAATGAAGTCTCTGTGTGCTCCATGGGCAATCTGGTTTGCATGGTGCAGAACGGGCAGGCATCCCTGAACGAAATCATGGCCGCATTGACCGAGATCGCACACGAATAACGATCAGGTCGTCATAAGGGGTTCTAACTCGATTCCACAATCCTGAGGCCATCGGCCCCCCCGGAATCTGTGGTTTTGGTCAATTCCCGCTTCTATTCCTTGACCGCGAGGGGCTAAAACGATACCCTGCAAGGTTTACGGAAAACTTTGTTTATTAGGCGTTTTTTATGGAATTGACCGGCGCCGAGATCGTCGTTCGCTGTCTTGCCGAGGAAAAAGTCGACTTCGTGTTTGGCTACCCCGGTGGCGCAGTGCTCAATATTTACGACGAGATCTTCAAGCAGAACAAATTCAAGCATGTCCTGGTGCGGCATGAGCAGGCTGCGGTGCATGCGGCGGATGCCTTTTCGCGCGCTTCCGGCAAGGTTGGCGTAGCGCTGGTGACTTCAGGCCCCGGCGTGACCAACGCGGTGACAGGGATTGCCACGGCCTACATGGATTCGATTCCGGTGGTCATCCTCTCTGGCCAGGTGCCAACCCCGGCCATCGGCCTGGATGCTTTCCAGGAGGTGGACGCAGTGGGTGTGACCCGTCCGTGCGTCAAGCACAACTTCCTGGTCAAGGACGTCAAAGACCTGGCAGCCACGATCAAAAAAGCTTTTCACATTGCCGCCTCTGGACGGCCTGGTCCCGTACTGGTCGATATCCCGAAGGACGTGACAGCCCACAAGACCGAATTCGCCTATCCCGAATCGGTTGCATTGCGTTCGTATAACCCGGTGGTAAAGGGTCATGGCGGGCAGGTGAAAAAAGCCGCGCAAATGCTGTTGGAAGCCAAACGTCCCATGATATATACCGGTGGCGGGGTGATCCTGGGCAATGCCGCCGACCAAGTGGTTGAACTCGCCAAGCTCTTGCACTACCCGGTGACCAATACGTTGATGGGGCTGGGAGGCTTTCCGGCGTCCGACCGTCAGTTTCTTGGCATGTTGGGAATGCATGGCACCTACGAGGCCAATATGGCCATGCAGCATTGCGATGTGCTGCTGGCGGTCGGTGCGCGTTTCGATGACCGCGTGATCGGCAATCCGGCGCATTTCGCGCGCGAGCAGCGCCGCATCATTCATATCGACGTCGATCCTTCTTCCATCTCCAAGCGGGTCAAGGTCGATGTGCCCATTGTCGGCGACGTCTTGCAGGTGCTGGATGAATTGCTCAAGTTGCTGAAAGCCAGCAAGGAAAAGCCGGATGAGGCAGCGCTCAATACCTGGTGGACGCAGATCGAGTTGTGGCGCTCGCGCAATTGCCTGAAATACAACCGCGAGTCGGACATCATCAAGCCGCAATACGTTGTCGAGAAACTTTGGGAAGCGACCAGGGGCGATGCCTTTGTGACTTCCGACGTCGGCCAGCATCAGATGTGGGCCGCGCAGTTCTACAAATTTGACAAGCCGCGCCGCTGGATCAACTCGGGTGGCTTGGGCACCATGGGCGTGGGACTGCCCTATGCCATGGGCGTGCAGCTTGCTCACCCCGACGCGCAGGTGGCTTGCGTGACGGGCGAGTCCAGCATCCAGATGTGCATCCAGGAGCTTTCCACCTGCAAGCAGTACCGCCTGCCGGTAAAGATCGTCAACCTCAATAACCGTTACATGGGCATGGTGCGGCAGTGGCAGGAATTTTTCTACGGCAGCCGCTATGCCGAGTCCTATATGGATTCGCTGCCGGATTTCGTCAAACTCGCGGAATCCTACGGGCATGTGGGCATGCGTATCGAAAAACCGGCGGATGTCGAGCCGGCGCTGAAGGAAGCGTTTTCGCCTGCCTTGAAAGAGCGGCTGGTGTTCATGGATTTCCTCACCGATCAAACCGAGAACGTCTACCCCATGGTCGAAGGCGGCAAGGGGCTGTCGGAAATGATCCTGGCGGAGGAACTCTGACATGCGCCACATCATTTCCCTGCTGATGGAAAACGAATCGGGCGGCCTGTCGCGTGTGGCCGGCCTGTTCTCGGCCCGTGGCTACAACATCGAGTCCCTGACGGTTGCGCCGACCGAAGACCCCACCCTGTCACGCATGACCATCGTCACGACCGGTTCCGAGGATGTGATCGAACAGATCATCAAGCAGTTGAACAAACTGGTGGATGTAGTCAAGGTGCTGGACTTGAATGAGGGCAGTCACATTGAACGCGAGTTGATGCTGGTCAAGGTGCATGCATCAGGCAAGGAGCGTGAGGAGATGAAACGCATGGCGGATATCTTCCGGGGACGCATCATCGATGTCGCTGATCAGACCTACACGATCGAGTTGACCGGCACGGGAGCCAAGCTGGATGCTTTCCTGCAAGCCATCGGCGATGGACATATCCTGGAAACCGTGCGAACCGGTGCATCCGGCATAGGTCGTGGCGCCCGTATTTTGAAAGTCTAGTGAAATGTGAAAAAAGAAGTGAAATGCCATCAGTAAGTGCATTGCATTTCACATTTTTCATTCCACGTTTCACTTCTGAATTTAACTCAAGGAGCAAGCATGAAAGTCTATTACGATAAGGATGCCGATCTATCCATTATCAAAAAGAAAAAGGTCGCCATCGTGGGTTACGGCTCACAGGGACATGCGCATGCAAACAATCTGCAGGAATCCGGCGTCAAGGTGACGGTGGGCTTGCGCAAGGGCGGTGCGTCGTGGGACAAGGCCAAGAAAGCCGGCTTGAACATCAAGGAAGTTGCCGCAGCGGTCAAGGAAGCCGACGTGGTCATGATCCTGGTGCCGGACGAGCAGCAATCCGATCTGTATTACAACGAGATCGAGCCCAATCTCAAAAAGGGCGCCGCACTGGCGTTTGCCCATGGCTTCAACATCCACTACAACCAGATCGTGCCGCGCAAGGATGTGGACGTAATCATGATCGCGCCCAAGGGCCCGGGACATCTGGTGCGCTCCACCTACAAGCAGGGCGGCGGCGTACCTTCGCTGATTGCCGTGTATCAGGACGTGTCCAAGAAAGCCAAGGACATCGCGCTTTCCTACGCGGCTGCGAATGGCGGTACCAAGGGCGGCGTGATCGAGACCAACTTCCGTGAAGAAACCGAAACCGACCTGTTCGGCGAACAGGCCGTGTTGTGTGGTGGTTGCGTCGATTTGGTGAAAGCCGGATTCGAAACGCTGACAGAAGCCGGCTATGCGCCGGAAATGGCTTACTTCGAGTGCCTGCACGAACTTAAACTGATTGTCGACTTGATGTACGAAGGCGGTATCGCCAACATGAATTACTCCATTTCCAACAACGCGGAATATGGCGAGTACGTGACCGGCCCGAAAGTCATCAATGCGCAGTCGCGTGCGGCGATGAAGGAATGCCTGACCAACATCCAGAATGGTGAATACGCCAAGCGGTTCATTCTGGAAGGCCGTACCAATTACCCGGAAATGACTGCGCGCCGCCGTTTGAATGCCGAACACCCGATCGAGGTGGTGGGCGCCAAGCTGCGCGCCATGATGCCCTGGATTGGCAAGAACAAGCTGGTTGACCAGTCCAAGAATTAACTAAATCCCTTCCCACATAGGCGCAAAGACACGGAGAAAGGCATTCTTTCCATGACAACTCTGTGCCTCTGTGTCTCTGTGGTTAAGAATTGAAAATTTATCCTCACCCCCTTATCGCCCGCGAAGGCTGGCCCTATCTGGCCGGCTCCTTGCTGGTTGCCATTGCCGCGACCTGGATTCTGGGCATATGGTCGCTGCCGTTCTGGCTGTGGACGTTGTTCGTCCTCCAGTTCTTCCGCGATCCGGCACGCGTGCCTCCGCTGGATGCCGATGCAGTGATTTCTCCGGCAGATGGCCGGATCGTCGCGGTCGAAAAGGTACAGGACCCGTATCTTGAGCGTGAAGCGCTGAAAATCAGCGTGTTCATGAATGTGTTCAACGTGCACTCCAACCGCAGCCCGGTGGATGGTGAAATCAAAGGCCGCTGGTACAACCAGGGGTCATTCGTGAATGCAGACCTGGACAAAGCCTCTACGGAAAACGAGCGCAATGCACTGTGGATTGCCTCGGAACGAGGTGATGTCACCTGCGTGCAAATTGCCGGTCTGATCGCGCGCCGTATTCTCTGCTATGTGCGCACGGGCGATACGCTGGTGCGCGGCCAACGTTACGGTTTCATCCGCTTTGGTTCGCGCGTCGATGTTTATCTGCCCACAACGGTCAGGCCGCAAGTCTCCATTGGCGACAGGGTGAAGGCGGCCAGGACCATCCTGGCAAGATGGTAGCTTCCATTCCCAAATCAGGCCCTCGCTTTGTCGGCTTCCTCGCTCACTCCTAGCCGTATTCGCACATACTGTCTTCGTCGCTCGCTTGTTGTCTCCGCGCGATCATCCTGATTTGGAAATGGAATAGAATCGGAACATGCTGGATTTCAAACACAGTAAACGCGAAGTCATGCGCATCCGCATGCGGGATCGCGGCATCTATATCCTGCCCAACCTGTTCACCATCGGGGCGCTGTTCGCGGGTTTCTACGCCATCGTGCAGGCCATGAACGGCCGCTGGGAACATGCGGCCGTAGCCATCTTCATCGCCATGGTGCTCGACGGCCTCGACGGCCGGGTGGCGCGCATGACGCACACGCAAAGCGCATTCGGCGCGGAGCTGGATTCGCTTTCCGACATGGTGTCGTTTGGCGTGGCGCCCGCGCTCATCATGTACGTGTTTGCGCTGAAAGGACTGGGCAAGATCGGGTGGATTGTTGCCTTTGTCTATTGCTCCGCGGCCGCATTGCGACTGGCCCGCTTCAATACGCAACTGGAAGTCGCTGACAAGCGCTTTTTCCAGGGATTGCCATCACCGGCCGCCGCCGCGCTTGTTGCCGGGTTTGTCTGGGTCATGATCGAATATGGCGTCAGCGGCGAGGAGGTTTCCTGGCTGGCGGCGGGTGTTACCCTGTTTGCCGGCATCAGCATGGTCACCAATCTCAAGTTTTACAGCGGCAAGGAAATCAACCTGCGCAAGAGCGTGCCGTTCTTCGTGGTGCTGCTGATTGTGCTGTTTTTCATTCTGGTTTCCACCAGTCCGCCTGAAGTGCTGCTGATCATGTTTGTACTGTACGGACTGTCGGGTTATGTTTACACCACATGGCACTGGCTGAAGCGCAAGGAAAATAAACCCAAGGCCTTGCCAGGCGAAGAAAAATAAAATAGATTTAGACCATGTCTAATTTGGCTTCTCCCTCCTTTGCCATCTGCCTGTCGAACATGCTGTTCGGCACCCTGCTGCTGCGCAAGCAGTAAGCGACCTTTATACTCCCCCCACGAATACGAATTCGCTCCATGAACAGGGAGCGCGTTGCAGAACATTTGGGCCACGGGCCTGGAGAACAGCATGAACGACCGTTTATACATTTTTGACACTACCTTGCGCGATGGCGAACAAAGTCCCGGCGCATCCATGACCAGGGAAGAAAAACTCCGCATCGCCCGCCAGCTCGAAAAATTGGGCGTGGACGTGATCGAGGCGGGTTTTGCCGCCGCCAGCCCCGGCGATGCCGATGCCATCCGCACCATTGCCGAAAGCATCTGCGAATCCACTGTCTGCTCGCTGGCCCGCGCCAACGAACGCGACATCCGCGCGGCAGGCGAAGCGATCAGGCCGGCCAAGTCCGGCCGCATCCATACCTTCATCGCCACCAGCCCCATCCACATGGAAAAGAAGCTGCGCATGCAGCCGGATCAAGTGGTTGAAGCCGCGATCAAGGCGGTGAAACTGGCGCGCGAATACACCGACAACGTGGAGTTTTCCGCCGAGGATGC
>CAZVBY010000055.1:0-12279 GCA_964625895.1 uncultured Thiobacillus sp. | reverse complement strand
AACTGCGCCGACTTGCCCATGGCGCCGATGAACAGCAGGATGCAGATCACCGTCATCAGTGACCATTCGTGGCCCGGTATCAGGGTAATGGTCGCCGTCGCCAGTTCCGGGGCGCGGGCGAACACGGTGGCATAATCCAGCGAACCGAAATGGGCCAGCACCAGGCCAATGCCGAGAATGAAACCGAAGTCCCCTACCCGGTTAACTAAAAAGGCTTTCAGGTTGGCATAAATCGCCGTCTCGCGCGTGTACCAGAAACCGATCAGCAGGTAGGACACCAGACCCACCGCTTCCCAGCCGAAGAACAGCTGCAGGAAGTTGTTGCTCATCACCAGCATCAGCATCGAGAAGGTGAACAGCGAGATGTAGCTGAAGAAGCGCTGGTAGCCGGGATCGTCCTGCATGTAGCCGATGGTGTAGATGTGCACCATCAGCGAGACAAAGGTCACCACCAGCATCATCATGGTGGTGAGCGGGTCGATCAGAAAGCCGACTTCGAAGCGCACATTGCCGCTGGTCATCCACGTGTACACGCTGCCATTGAAGGTGTGGCCTGCCTGCACGTCCTGGAAAATCACCACAGACGCAATGAACGCAATCGCCACGCCGGTAATGGTGACGATATGCGACAGCGTGCGGCCGATAAACTTGCCGAACAGGCCGGCAAGGATGGCACCAAAGAGCGGTGCGAGCGGGACGAGGAGGTACCAGGATTGCATGCTCATGATCAACCCTTCAGCCTGTCGAGATCATCCACATTGATGGTGCGCAAATTACGGAACAGCACCACCAGGATGGCCAGGCCGATCGCCGATTCGGCGGCCGCGACGGTGAGGATGAAGAACACGAAAATCTGGCCGTGGATATCGCCGAGGTAATGCGAAAAGGCGATGAAGTTCATGTTGACGGCCAGCAGCATCAGTTCGATGGCCATCAGCAGGATGATGACGTTCTTGCGGTTGAGGAAAATCCCCAGCACGCTGATGGTGAACAGCAGGCCGCCCAGGATGAGGTAGTGCGACAATGAAATCATGTACGCGCTCCTTCGGAGCGGCGAAGGGTGAGGGATGTAGGGTGAAGGGTATGGCTCATGATTTTTACTCCTCACTCTTTACTTCGCGCGCTTCACGCTTTACAGCAGCCATTTTCACCAGCCGCACGCGATCCGCGCGCTTGACGACGATCTGTCTGGCCGGGTCGATGTATTTGGTGTCCTTGCGTTTGCGCATGGTCAGGGCAATGGCCGCGACGATCGCCACCAGCAGAATGACGGCGGCAATTTCAAACGGGTAGACATATTCGGTGTACAGCAGCCGGCCCAGTTCCTTGGTGTTGCTGTAATCCGCCGGATGCGGCGCGGGCGCCGCAGCCTTGTCCAGGCCGAAGAAACGTCCACCCAGCACCACCACCATTTCCAGCATGAGCAGGATCGCCACCGGCAGGGCCAGCGGAAGGTAATCCCAAAAACCTTCGCGCAATTTGTCGAGGTTGATGTCCAGCATCATCACCACGAACAGGAACAGCACCATGACCGCGCCGACATACACCAGCACCAGGGTGATGGCGAGGAACTCGGCTTCCAGCGTCATCCACAGGCCGGCCGCCGTGAAGAAGGCCAGCACCAGATACAATGCCGCGTGTACCGGGTTGCGCGCGGTGATGACCCGCAATCCGGCAAACAGCAGGATGGCGGAGAAGAAATAGAAAATGAATGATTCGAAACTCATGATTGATCTTGTGAAATGTGAAGTGTGAAACGTAAAACGCTCCGCTTCACCTGAAGCCGCCCTTCCCCCTTCACCCTTCCCCCTTCACGTTTCATCTGTATTTGGCATCCTGTTCGCGCCTCTCGGCAATCTCCGCCTCGTACTTGTCTCCCACGGCCAGCAGCATGGGTTTGGTGTAGTACAGGTCGCCGCGCTTCTCGCCGTGGTATTCCAGGATGTGCGTTTCGACGATGGAATCGACCGGGCAGGATTCCTCGCAGTAGCCGCAGAAAATGCACTTGGTCAGGTCAATATCGTATTGCGTGGTGCGGCGCGTGCCGTCGGCGCGCTGTTCGCTTTCAATCGTGATCGCCAGCGCCGGACAGACCGCTTCGCACAGCTTGCAGGCGATGCAGCGTTCCTCGCCATTGGGATAACGACGCAAGGCATGCAGGCCACGGAAGCGCGGGCTTTGCGGGGTTTTCTCTTCCGGAAACTGGATCGTGATCTTGCGCGAGAACAGATAGCGCCCGGTCAACGCCATGCCCTTGAGCAATTCAACCAACAGCAGGCTGTTAAAGAAATTGAGGAGTCGACTCATGCGCATCTCCTCAATGGAACAGGTGCTTGTAAGACGTCTGCATCATGCCGCCAACAAAGACGATCCAGACGATGGTGATGGGAATGAAGACCTTCCAGCCCAGGCGCATGATCTGGTCATAGCGATAGCGCGGGAAGGTGGCGCGGAACCACAGGAACAGGAACAACACGAATGCAACCTTCATCGCCCACCAGATGAAACCATCCGGCAGGAACGGGAACGGCGACAGCCAGCCGCCCAGGAACATCAGGGTCGTCAGCGCGGCGATCAGGATCATGTTGGCGTATTCCGCCAGGAAGAACACGGCGAAGGCCATGCCGGAATATTCCACGTGGAAGCCTGCAACGATTTCCGACTCGCCTTCCGCCACGTCGAACGGCGCGCGGTTGGTTTCCGCCACGCCGGAAATCAGATACACCATGAACAGCGGAAACAGCGGCAGGAAGTACCAATGCCAGAAACCGCCCTCCTGGCCTTTCACGATGTCGATGAGATTGAGCGACTGCGAGGCCATCAGCACGCCGACCAGCGCGAAGCCCATGGCAATTTCGTAGGACACGATCTGCGCGGCCGAACGCATTGCGCCGAGGAAGGCGTACTTGGAGTTGGACGCCCAGCCGGCCACGATGACGCCATACACGCCCATGGAGGTAATGGCCATGACATACAGCAGCCCCGCATCGATGTTGGCCAGCACCCAGTTTTCGGTGAAAGGAATGACCGCCCAGGCGGCCAGCGCGGGCGCGATGGCCAGGATCGGGCCGAGAATGAACAAGCCCTTGTTGGCGCCGCTCGGGATGATGATTTCCTTCATCAGCAGCTTGACCGCATCGGCAATCGGCTGCAGCAAGCCCTGATAGCCAACGCGGTTGGGGCCGATGCGCACCTGCATCCAGCCGATGATCTTTCTTTCCGCGTAAGTCAGATAAGCCACCGACAGCATCAGCGGAATGACGATGATCATGATCTTGACCAGCGTCCAGATGGGCGTCCACGCCGGGCCGAGGAGGTTCTGCAGCCAATCCATCATGCGCGCTCCACCGTCAGTTCGCCGAACAGCGGGCCCAGGGCCGCCGTCACGGGATGCGCCCCCGGCAGGCGCACGCAATTTACTGGCAGGCAGTCATCGCGGTCGATGCGGATGACGATGGAACCCTGTCCCTGACGGATCACCGCCATGCCGCCGCCCTGGATGCCAAGTTTTTCCAGCAGCATGCCGGAAGCTTTTGCCACCGGCGGCGCGGCGTCGGCCGTGCGTTGCAGCGAAGGCGCGCGGCGCACGATGGCGTCGGTCTGGTAAATCGGCACTTCGCCGATGCGTTCAATGGTCGCGGACTCGATTTTGCCGGCTGAGTCTTTCGAAACCGGAACAGGCTCGATCCGGTTGTTCAGGAATTGCTGCACCCGCGCCTTGGCATCCTGGCCCAGCGCTTCATCACGAACCGATTCGCTGCTGTCCTGATCGAATCCGGCAAGATTGAGCAGGTTGCCCAGCACGCGCAGCACTTTCCAGGCTGGCCGTGTCTCACCCAGCGGCTTCACCGCGCCATTGAAACTCTGTACCCTGCCCTCGGCATTGATGAAAGTCCCCGATGTTTCGGTAAACGGAGAAACTGGCAGCAACACGTCCGCATAATCCACCGCGGCATGTTTGTAGGGTGATAGCGCCACGACGAACTCCGCCTGCTTCATGGCCGCCAGTGCCGCAACCGGATCTTGGCAATCGAATTCGGGCTCGGCGCCCAGAAGAACATAGGCCTTGCGCGGGCTGGCGATCATTTGCGCGGCATTCATGCCTGTTATTCCCTGCGCGCCCATTGCGCCGCGACCGGGAATCGCCCCTGCCGCCACCGCGCCCAGCGCATTACCCGCGTCGCCCAGCACGCCCAGCATTGCACCGCTAAGCCGTGCGGCCTCCTGCGCCAGCGTGTGCATCTCGGCATAGAGCGGATGATGCTGCGCAAGATTGCCGAGGAAAATTCCCTTGTTCTCGCCGCTGATCATGCTCTCGGCGATGGCCTTGATTTCGGGTGTGGCCTCGGCTCCTGACACTAACGCAGGAACAGATTCACCCTTGGCTTCCGCCAGCGCGCGTACCAGACCGGCGAGCGCGGCCACCATGCCATCCGGCGAAACAATGGACTTGTTCACCACCTTGCACAGGTAATCATCCACCACGGGGTTGATCAGGTTCATTCTAGCGCCATGACGCACGGCCTGACGCAAGCGCAGAGCCAGAAGCGGATGGTCCTTGCGCAGCGTGGAACCGATGATCAGGAAACGGTCGAGTTTGTTCAGCCCCGCCACCGGCATGCCCAGCCAGAACGCGCCATGCGCCTTGTCGTCCAGACGGAAATCGCTCTGGCGCAGGCGATGGTCGATACTGCCCGAGCCCAGACCGCGCAGCAGTTTTTGCAGCAAATAGAATTCTTCCGTGGTTTGCGCGGGCGCTGCAAGCGCACCAATCTGGTCTGCGCCATGCTTGACCTGGATTTCGCGCAAACGGCTGGCGACAAGCGATAATGCTTCCTGCCAGTCCGCCTCCACCCACGCGCCATCCTTGCGGATCATCGGCTTTGTCAGACGATCCTCGCTGTTCAATCCCTCATAGGAGAAACGATCGCGATCGGACAGCCAGCATTCGTTGATGTCCTCGTTTTCCAGCGGCAGCACGCGCATGACGCGGCCATTCTTGACCTGGATTTGCAGATTCGATCCCAAGGAATCATGCGGGCTCACGCCCTTCCGCCGGGAAAGTTCCCAACTGCGTGCCGCATAGCGGAAAGGCTTGCTGGTCAGCGCGCCCACCGGACAAAGATCGATGATGTTGCCCGACAACTCGGAATCAATGGTCTTGTCGATGAAGGGCATGATCTCGGCATGTTCACCACGGAAGGCCTGGCCCATTTCCATGATGCCGGCGATTTCTTGCCCGAAGCGCACGCAGCGGGTGCAGTGGATGCAGCGCGTCATGTCCGTCGAAACGAGCGCACCGAGATTTTTCTCGATCACCACCCGCTTGGGTTCGGCATAAACCGAACGGCTGCCCCCGTAGCCTACGGCCAGATCCTGCAACTGGCATTCGCCGCCCTGATCGCAGATCGGGCAATCCAGCGGGTGGTTGATGAGCAGGAATTCCATCACGCCCTTTTGCGCCTGGACAGCGTAATCCGAGCGCGTCATCACCTTCATGCCGTCGGAAACCGGCGTGGCGCAAGCCGGCAAGGGCTTGGGCGCTTTTTCCACCTGCACCAGGCACATACGGCAGTTGGCCGCGATGGACAGCTTCTTGTGGTAGCAGAAATGCGGAATATAGATGCCAAGTTTGTGCGCGGCATCCATCACCGTGGTGCCGGGTTCCACTTCGATCTGCAGACCATCTATTTCAATATTCAGCGCCATCGTTACACTGCTCCCGATTGCACCAGACACTTCTTGTGTTCGATATGGTGCTCGAACTCGTGCCGATAATGTTTGAGCATGCCCTGCACCGGCATGGCGGCGGCATCGCCCAGCGCGCAGATGGTGCGGCCGGCGATGTTGGCCGCGACACGGTCGAGCAGTTCCATATCCTCCGGCCGGCCCTGGCCGTGCTCGATGCGATGCACCACGCGGTACATCCAGCCCGTACCCTCACGGCAGGGCGTACACTGGCCGCAGGATTCCTCGAAATAGAAATACGACAGCCGCTCCAGCGCGCGCACCATGCAGACCGTTTCGTCCATGACGATCACCGCGCCGGAGCCCAGCATGGAACCGGCCTTGGCAATGGAATCGAAATCCATGGTGCAGTCCATCATGATCTCGCCCGGCAGCACCGGCGCGCTCGATCCGCCAGGAATGACGGCTTTCAGCTTACGGCCGCCCTTGATGCCGCCCGCCATTTTCAGCAGTTCGGAAAATGGCGTGCCCAGCGGAATTTCAAAATTGCCCGGCTTTTCCACATGGCCCGAAACCGAGAACAGCTTGGTGCCGCCATTGTTGGGCTTGCCCAGTTCCAGAAACTTCTGTCCGCCCTCGCGCATGATATAGGGGATGCTGGCCAGCGTTTCGGTATTGTTGATCGTGGTCGGTTTGCCATACAGGCCGAACGAAGCCGGGAATGGCGGCTTGAAACGCGGCTGGCCTTTCTTGCCCTCGATGGATTCGAGCAGCGCGGTTTCCTCGCCACAGATGTAGGCGCCGTAGCCGTGATGGTTGTAGAGGTTGAAGCTGAAACCGGAACCGAGGATGTTGTCGCCCAGATAGCCCGCAGCGCGGGCCTCCTCGACGGCGCGCTCCATGCCTTCGTAGATGTCGAAAATCTCACCGTGGATGTAGTTGTAACCTGCCTTCGCGCCCAGCGTGTAGCCGGCGATGATCATGCCTTCGATCAACGCATGCGGGTTGTAGCGCATGATGTCGCGATCCTTGAAGGTGCCCGGCTCGCCCTCGTCGGAATTGCAGACGATGTACTTGTCGCCGGGGAACTGGCGCGGCATGAAGCTCCACTTGAGGCCCGTTGGAAAGCCGGCGCCACCGCGCCCGCGCAACGCGGAAGTCTTGACCTCGGCAATGATGTTTTCCGCTGGCGTCTTCTCGGCCAGAATCTTCTTCAGCGCGGAATAGCCGCCCGCGCTTTCATAGGTTGACAACTTCCAGGGTTCCGGAAGATGCAGGGTATTAAAGATGACCGGGCCGCCTTGCAAAACCATCGTTATTTGCCCTTCAACTCATCCAGCAGCGCATCAACTTTCTCCTCATTGAGAAAGCTTTCCATGCGATGGTTGTTGACCAGCAGCAGCGGCGCATCGCCGCACGCGCCCATGCATTCGCCCTCCACCAGGGTGAACTGCTTGTCCTCGGTGGTTTCGCCAAATTCAACGCCGAGTTTTTTCTTCAGCTTGTCCGCGATGTCATCCGCGCCCATCAGCTTGCACGGCAGGTTGGTGCAGACACATATCTTGTGCTTGCCGACCGGACTGGTGTTGTACATGTTGTAGAAGGTCGCGACTTCGTAGACGGCAATCGGCTGCATGCCCAGGTAATGGGCGACGAAATCCATGAGCTCGTTCGACAGCCAGCCCCTCTCAACCTGCGCGATGCGCAGGGCCGACATCACCGCCGACTGGCGCTGCTCGGCCGGATACTTGGCGATTTCCTTGTCGATGCGTGTGAGAGATTCGGGACTCAACATGCTTTTCTTTCCTGAACCCGTTCAATCGATGCAAGTGCTAGACGCAGACCAGCGAGGAAACCGGAGTTTACGTGTTTGTAAATGAGGATTTCCGAGCCGGGCTGCAACAACGCAATCGCGCGATTCAACGGGTTCATCGGTCAATCTCCCCGAACACGATATCCTGCGTGCCAATGATGGCAACCACATCGGCAATCATGTGGCCGCGGCTCATCTCGTCCAGCGCGGCCAGATGCGCGAAACCGGGCGCACGGATTTTCAGGCGGTAGGGCTTGTTGGCGCCGTCGGACACCAGATAGATGCCGAACTCGCCCTTGGGGTGTTCAACCGCCGAATAACATTCGCCCTCGGGCACGTGCATGCCCTCGGTGAAGAGCTTGAAGTGGTGTATCAGCTCCTCCATGTTCTGCTTCATGTCCACGCGCGAGGGCGGCGCGAACTTGTGATTATCGGTAATGACCGGGCCGGGATTCTTGCGCAACCAATCCACGCATTGCTTGATGATGCGGTTGCTTTGCCTGAATTCTTCCATTCGCACGAGGTAACGGTCGTAGCAATCACCGTTCACACCCACCGGGATGTCGAAGTCCATGCGGTCATAAACTTCATACGGCTGCTTCTTGCGCAAGTCCCAAGCAATACCAGAGCCGCGCAGCATCGGACCAGTAAATCCAAGCGCCTGGGCACGCTCGGGTGACACCACGCCGATGCCCACCGTGCGCTGCTTCCAGATACGGTTGTCGGTCAGCAGGGTTTCGTATTCGTCGACATAGCCGGGAAAGCGGTTGGTGAAATCCTCGATGAAATCCAGCATGGAGCCCTGGCGGTTTTCATTGAGTTGTTTGATCGCTTCAGCATTATGGTATTTCGTTGCCTGATATTGCGGCATGACATCCGGCAGATCGCGATAGACACCGCCCGGACGATAGTACGCCGCATGCAGGCGCGCGCCGGACACGGCTTCATAGCAGTCCATCAGGTCTTCGCGCTCGCGGAAGGCATAGAGGAACATGGTCATCGCACCCACGTCCAGCGCGTGCGCGCCGATCCACAAAAGGTGATTCAGAATGCGGGTGATCTCGTCGAACATCACGCGGATGTACTGCGCGCGGATGGGCACGTCGATGCCGGCCAGCTTCTCGATGGCCATGACGTAGGCGTGCTCGTTGCACATCATCGAGACGTAATCCAGACGATCCATGTAGGGCACCGACTGGATGAAGGTCTTGTGCTCGGCCAGCTTTTCGGTGGCGCGATGCAGCAATCCGATGTGCGGGTCGGCGCGCTGAATCACCTCGCCGTCCAGTTCCAGCACCAGCCGCAATACGCCGTGCGCCGCCGGGTGCTGCGGGCCAAAATTCATTGTGTAATTTCTGATCTCCGTCATGACGTCAAACTTCCTTCACGCTTCGATTACAGGCAGAGGCACAATGAATTTCGGCGCAGCCTAACGTGAGCGCAGCGAACGTTAGGCCAAAAGGGCGACCGAAGCCAAATTTCATCGTGTAGTTGCGGATTTCAGCCATGCTTAGCGGCCTTCGCCATAATGCTCTTCACGCACGATCCTTGGCGTGATTTCGCGAGGTTCGATGGAAACCGGCTGATAAATGACACGACCCTGCGCGGGGTCGTAGCGCATTTCCACATTGCCCGAGAGGGGAAAATCCTTTCTGAACGGATGGCCGACGAAACCATAATCCGTAAGAATGCGGCGCAGATCTGGATGGCCTTCGAACACGATGCCATACAGATCGAACGCCTCGCGCTCGAACCAGTTGGCCGATGGCCAGATTTCCGTGACGGTTGTCACGATGGGCAATTCATCGTCTTCGCAAAAGACGCGCACGCGAAGACGCTGATTGTGCGCGATCGAAAGCAGATGCGTGACCACGGCAAAGCGCGGACCTTCCCATGCGCCGTCCTGGTATGCGCGGTAATCCATGCCGCACAAATCACTCAGTTGCGAGAAATTCAAATCCGGGTGATCGTGCAGCGCCCTCATGGCTTGAGCCATCTGATCGGCACGCAACTCAATCGTCAACTCATCGAGGCGGATATGCGCGCGCACCAGAGATTCGCCTAGCGCGTTTTGTATAGCCAATAAAAGGGCGTCAAGCGTCTGGCTCATGTCATCCTAGCGTGCAATGGTGTTGGTTCGCTTGATCTTGTTCTGCAGTTGAATCAGGCCAAACAGCAACGCTTCGGCCGTCGGCGGACAACCCGGCACATAGATATCCACCGGCACGATGCGGTCGCAGCCGCGTACCACTGAATAGGAGTAATGATAGTAGCCGCCGCCATTCGCACATGACCCCATGGAAATCACCCAACGCGGTTCAGCCATCTGGTCGTATACCTTGCGCAACGCAGGCGCCATCTTGTTGCATAGCGTGCCCGCCACGATCATCACATCGGACTGGCGGGGGCTGGGACGGAACACGATGCCAAAACGATCCAGATCGTAACGCGATGCACCGGCCTGCATCATCTCCACCGCGCAGCAGGCCAGACCGAATGTCATCGGCCACATGGAGCCGGTGCGCATGTAATTAATGAGTTTGTCAGCCTGCGTGGTGACAAAACCTTGCTCGAGGACGCCTTCCAGACTCATTCCTTTAAATTCCTATTCCCACTCGAGGGCGCCTTTCGCCCACTCATAGATGAAGCCAACTACGAGAATGCCCAGGAAAATCACCATGGCGACAAAGCCGAACAAGCCGATTTCCTCAAGCACGATGGCCCAGGGAAACAGGAATGCAATTTCAAGATCGAACAGGATGAATAGAATGGCGACGAGGTAGTAACGCACGTCGAACTTCATGCGGGCATCCTCAAACGCCTCGAAGCCACATTCATAGGGGGAGAGTTTTTGCGAGTCAGGCCGGTTGGGCGCCAGCAGCCAACCCGCCATGATAGGCAAGACGCCAAAAACCAGTCCGACCAGTATGAACAACAGGATTGGGAGATAATTCTCCAGCACTTAGCGTCTGCCCTCCGAAAAAAACCGTCCTCCATTGGGACGGCATTTATTAACGAAGTTTAGTAGGGCCAGACAAAAACTGTCAAGACAAAAGATTGCCAGATTATTGTTTTAAAACAAATGGATACGCATTAATCTTCACTAATGCGCGGATTATTAAAACTAATGAACAATTTACTTGGTGCGACGGCGGTAATCGAACAGCCGATTGCAAGTCGCATCAAGCCTTTTGAAGCACACAACATGGCTGAATTCAGCTTACGGCCCATGGGCGAACACACCACGGTCAATTGGGTCATGCACAGGCCGACGCCGTTCATTTCCAAAATATTTCAGGTGTTTGTCAGCATGGACAAGATGGTGGGCAAAGATTTCGAGGACAGCCTGGCAGGTCTGAAAGCTGTTGCAGAAAACTAGCCACGTCAGGCCGCCGTGATGGCGGCTTTGCAGTTTGAAGTCCATGCGATTCATAAGACAATCGCGTCATGAAATTTGATGTCATCATCATCGGCGCGGGCGCGGCGGGCATGATGTGCGCCGCGCAGGCCGGGCAACGCGGACGTCGTGCGTTGTTGATCGACCATGCCGCGAAAATTGGCGAGCGCATACGCATCTCCGGCGGCGGGCGCTGCAACTTCACCAATCAGAATGCCGGTCCGGAAAATTTCCTTTCGCAAAACCCGCATTTCTGCCGCTCGGCGCTGGCCCAATACAGCCAGTACGATTTCATCAAGCTGGTTGAAAGCCACGGCATCCAGTATCACGAAAAAACCCTGGGGCAATTGTTCTGCGACGACAGCGCGCAGGACATCATCGCGCTGCTAAAAAGCGAATGCGACAAGGGTGGGGTGAAATGGGCGCAGCCTTGTGAAGTGAAATCCATTGCTCCCAATAGAGAGGCTGAAACCCGTTACAAGGTGCAGACCAGTCAGGGAAATTTCACTTGCACATCGATTGTCATCGCCACCGGCGGGCTGGCCGCGCCCGCGCTCGGCGCCACGCCATTTGGCTATCAGGTCGCCGAGCAGTTCAACATTCCCGTTGTGCCGCCCAAACCCGCGCTGGTGCCGCTTGCGCTGCCGCCGGAAATGTTGGACAAGCTCAAGCCGCTGTCCGGCGTATCGTTCGACACTCAGAGCCAATGCGGCAACTTTCCTGCCTTCAGGGAACAGGCGCTGATCACGCACCGGGGCTTGTCCGGCCCGGCGATATTGCAGGTGTCCAGCTACTGGCAGTTTCAGGAATACCAAAAGCGCGGCAAATCGCCGATTGAACTGAACTTGCTGCCGAACGAAGATGTCGCCGGGTGGTTGGCCACACACCGCCATTCGCGCGGCCTGCTATCGAATCTGCTGAGTGAAATCCTGCCCAAACGGTTTGCGCATGAATGGTGTGGCTTGCACGGCTGGGTCAAACCCCTGGCGGAATATTCCAACAAGACATTGGAGGAAATCGCCATGCGCCTGCAAGCCTGGCCACTGGCGCCTTCCGGTACATTGGGCTACAACAAGGCCGAAGTGACGCTGGGCGGCGTGGATACCCGCGCGCTTTCCTCCAAAACCATGGAAGCCGTCAATATGCCGGGACTTTTCTTCATCGGTGAAGTCGTCGATGTCACCGGCTGGCTGGGCGGCTACAACTTCCAGTGGGCTTGGTCATCCGGCTGGGTGGCCGGACAACACGCCTGATTCTCAATATCTCACTTGCACGCGGTAAGTGAGTGTAGTCTTGCCTTCGGCTGGCACATTGATATTCCACACGGCCGCATTCGACGCAACCTTGGTGTGCACATGGGACTCGGACTGCATCTGCCAGT
>CAZVBY010000054.1:0-12408 GCA_964625895.1 uncultured Thiobacillus sp. | reverse complement strand
CATATGCGTCTTTAACGGTTAGAAAATGACAGTAATCAAGTGCTTAAAGCAGCAGGTTAGTAAGGCTGTTGCCTAACACTGTGTTTGGTTTTTAGGGGAGAAGTCATTACTGTTGAGAGGTTTTAGAATGTCTTCGCCAAATACCACCGCCGGGTTGTCGAAGATTTTGCCCATGAACGTGGCAACAAAGCGGTCAGTAATCCGATAGCCCAAGCGGCTGGCTTGCACCCATTGCCCCCGATGCTCAAAATCCGTCAGCTTTTCCAAATAGCCGTGTTCAATCAAATACGCCGGATCGCGCTCGTGTTCGCGCAGCCGTGACCAAATTTCCGGGATCAGCAAACTGATGTCGTGATCAACCCGCAAATTTGCACCGATATAACCTGCCGCACTGGAAAAGCCTGCATAGCCGCTGATCATGAACGACACCAGCGCATTGTTCAGATCCGCCGTGGTGCGCAAGGCATTGAACGGCCCTTTGGTCAACGCACCCTCACTGCCTGCCCCGGTGGTCGACGGCGATTTGCCGGTCACGCTACAAATGAAATCCATGAACAGTTCCGGCAATTCCTGATAATGGATCGGGTTAAACACCGCCAGCGGACGAATACCCTTGCCCGGCGGATTGTTGCGCCGCCCGGTCAGCACCGCATTCACTTCGGTAATCAGCGGCTGATCCAGCGGCACACGCCGTAGGAAACGCGCCCCCATTGCCGCAATGTAAATTTGCTAAAGGGATTTTTCAGGCTTTGGAGCCTGCTGCCTCCAACATGCCCTTGTGGATGATAAAATCAACAATCGTCTGCAACCCCAGCTTTTCTTTCAGGTTGGTAAACACAAACGGACGTTCACCCCGCATCCGTTTACTGTCGCTTTCCATGACTTCCAGCGATGCACCCACGTAAGGTGCAAGGTCGATTTTATTGATCACCAGCAAGTCGGAACGGGTGATACCGGGGCCGCCTTTGCGCGGAATCTTTTCCCCTTCCGCCACGTCGATCACGTAAATCGTCAAATCGGCAAGCTCCGGGCTGAAGGTTGCCGACAGATTATCGCCACCGCTTTCGATGAAAATCACGTCAAGATTCGGAAAACGGATTTGCAAATCCTCCACCGCCGCCAAATTCATGGAAGCGTCTTCGCGGATGGCGGTATGCGGGCAACCGCCCGTTTCCACGCCCACAATGCGCTCCACGGGCAGGGCTTCGCTACGCATGAGAAATTGCGCGTCTTCCTGCGTGTAAATGTCGTTAGTGACGACGGCAATGTCGTAAGTGTCGCGCATGGCTTTGCACAGCGCATCCAGCAACGCGGTCTTACCAGAACCGACTGGGCCACCGACACCGACACGTAAGGGGTTAGACATGGTATTTCCTTTTTTCACGATCGAAATAAACGGGTGTATTGGGTTTCGTGGCGGCTGCTGGCAATCGCCAACGCGGGCGATGACGCGCCAATGTCGTCATCCGCCACTTGCAAACCTTGCGCTACCACTTCCGGCAGCAGCGCGGTCATTTCATGCAGGATTTTTTGCCCCTGCGTTTGCCCCAGCGGAATGATTTTCACCGCTGACAACACCAGATTTTCCAGCCAGCTCCAGACATAGCCGTAAGCGGTTTGTGGCAGTGGGATTTGCCAATGCACGGCAGCGAGGGCGAACGCGGCGGACTGGCTTTGTGCCAGCAGCGGTTTCCAGCGGGCAGCATTCGGAATTTCCAGCGCAATCAGCAAGTCGGTTAACGCCCGCCCGCGATTCTTTTCTTCCAGCCATAACTCGCTGGTTTCGCGGCTGGCATTGAGGGTGTGAATCCAGTATTCCAATGCTTCTGCATCGCCGCGTTCCACCGCGCGATACAGGCGTTGCACTACCGGAATATCCAGATGCGTCATGCCGCTGTGCAACTGGCTGGCGAGCCAATCTTGCAAATCGGCGGGGGTAGTAATCCAGCCGCATTCCACCGCCCATTCAATGCCTTGCGAATAGGTGAACGAGCCAATCGGCAAAGTCGGGCTGACCAGATGCAGCAGCCGCAACAACGCCAGATCAGTGATCATGCGAATGCGCGTGATCATGCCCGTGGGAATGCGAATGCCCCCCGCCATACGCGCCTGCTTCCGGCTCGAACGGGGCTTGTTCGACCACCACATGCAAGCCCAGACCGTGCAGCATCTCATCCAGCACATGGTCGTGTTGGTAGCGGATCATGCCCGGCATGATTTGCACGGGAACATGACGGTTGCCGAGGTGGTAGCAAGCCCGCGCCAACAACCACGGGTCATCACACGTCAGAGTGGAAACCGTTTCGGGCGCGGCTTGGATGCGGATGAATTCACCGCTGGCACTTTGCAGGACATCACCGTGTTGCAGGCTAGAACCGCGTGGCAGGAATAAGCCTGCATCGCTGCCATCGTCGAGGGTGACGCGCTGGCGGCTGATGATGCGGCGTTCGTGCGGCAAGGTCAGCGAGAGGTGCGGCTGGCGGGGCGGTGCGCTGCTTTTATCCAGAATACGTTCAATTTTGAGCATAATGTCCCCTAAAACAAGAAATAACGTTGTGCCAACGGCAATTCGCTCGCAGGTTCGCAGATCAGCAATTCACCGTCCGCTCGCACTTGATAGGTTTGCGAATCGACTTCAATCACCGGCTGGTAAGCGTTGTGTACCATGCTGGCTTTGCTGATAGTACGGCAGTTTTTCACCACCCCAATCAGGCTTTGCAGCCCTAATTGCTGATGCACGCCCGCGTTGTAGCCCGCTTGCGAGAGGAAAGTCATGGTGGTGGCGTGTTTGGCTTTGCCGAATGCACCAAACATCGGGCGGTAATGCACGGGTTGCGGCGTCGGGATCGAGGCATTCGGGTCGCCCATCGGCGCGGCGATAATCATGCCGCCTTTGATAATCAGGCTCGGTTTTGCACCGAAAAATGCGGGTTTCCATAACACCAAATCCGCCAGTTTACCCACTTCCACCGAACCGACTTCGTGGGAAATGCCGTGGGTAATCGCGGGGTTAATGGTGTATTTAGCGATGTAACGTTTGGCTCGGAAGTTATCGTGCGTGGCGGGATCAGTGCCGAGGCTACCGCGTTGCACTTTCATTTTGTGCGCGGTTTGCCAGGTGCGGATGATGACTTCTCCCACCCGCCCCATCGCTTGCGAATCCGACGAAATCATCGAGAACGCGCCGAGGTCGTGCAGGATGTCTTCGGCAGCAATGGTTTCGCGGCGAATGCGGCTTTCGGCAAATGCCACGTCTTCGGCAATCGCAGGTGATAAATGATGGCACACCATCAGCATATCGAGGTGTTCGTCGACCGTGTTGATGGTGTAAGGGCGCGTCGGGTTGGTGGAAGAGGGCAAAATATTGGCTTGTCCTGCGGCTTTGATAATGTCAGGGGCATGTCCGCCGCCCGCGCCTTCGGTGTGATAAGTGTGAATCACCCGCCCTTTCATCGCCGCCAGCGTGTCTTCGAGAAAACCGGATTCGTTGAGCGTGTCGGTGTGGATGGCAACTTGCACATCCAGCTCATCCGCCACGGTCAGACAGTTATCAATCGCGGCAGGTGTTGTTCCCCAGTCTTCATGCAGCTTCAAACCGATTGCGCCCGCTGCAACTTGTTCGCGTAAGGGTTCAGGCAGGCTGACATTGCCTTTGCCCAAGAAGCCGAGGTTCATCGGCAAGCTATCGGCGGCTTCCAACATGCGGTGCAAATTCCAGATGCCGGGGGTGCAAGTGGTGGCATTCGTGCCCGTCGCGGGGCCTGTGCCACCGCCGAGCATGGTGGTCACGCCGGACATCAAGGCTTCGTCGATTTGTTGCGGGCAAATGAAGTGGATGTGCGAATCAATCCCGCCAGCGGTGAGGATGTGACCTTCGCCTGCAATCGCTTCCGTGCCTGCGCCGACCAGAATGTTCACACCCGCTTGGGTATCGGGATTGCCTGCTTTGCCGATGCCGACAATGCGCCCGTGTTTGATGCCGATGTCGGCTTTGACGATGCCCCAATGGTCGAGGATCAGCGCGTTGGTAATCACCACATCGACGACTTCGGCGTCATTGCGCTGGCATTGCCCCATGCCGTCACGGATGACTTTGCCGCCACCGAATTTGACTTCATCGCCGTACACGGTGTGGTCGTGTTCGACTTCGATAATGAGTGCGGTATCGCCTAAGCGCACCCGGTCGCCAGTGGTCGGGCCGTACATTTCGGCATAGGCTTGTCGGCTGATTTTCATGTTAATGCCCCCATGATGTTGCCTTGGAAACCGTAGACTTCGCGTGTGCCAGCGAGTGCTACCAATTCGACCTCGCGGGTTTGCCCCGGCTCGAAACGCACGGCTGTTCCGGCGGGAATATTCAGGCGGAAACCGCGTGTGGCGGCGCGTTCAAACTGCAAGGCGTTATTGGTCTCAAAAAAGTGGTAGTGCGAACCGACCTGAATCGGGCGGTCGCCGCTATTGGCAACCGTGAGGGTGAGAGTTTCGCGCCCAGCGTTGAGTTCGATGTCACCGTCGGCGGGGAAAAGTTGTCCGGGGATCATGGCTTGCTCCTTACACAATCGGGTCGTGGACAGTCACCAACTTCGTGCCATCGGGAAAAGTGGCTTCCACCTGCACGTCGTGGATCATCTCGGCAATACCATCCATCACGTCGTCACGGGTCAGCAAGGTGCGCCCGTAGTCCATCATTTCGGCGACGGACTTACCATCGCGTGCGCCTTCCATAATCGCGCAACTGATGTAGGCAATCGCTTCGGGGTAATTGAGTTTTAAGCCACGGGCTTTGCGGCGTTCGGCGAGCAATCCGGCGGTGAACAGCAAGAGCTTGTCTTTTTCGCGGGGGGTGAGTTCCATCGTGTTGTTCCTCCTAAGTATTCCAGATGCGCGGCGGCGTGGCGGAGCGTCCCGTCACCACAGGGCGGATGTCTTGCCAAATGGCACGAAACAGGTGGTGTGCCTGTGCGGTGCTATTGCCGAGATAACGCACGACCAATACGCCGTTGAGCAGGGTTGCACCGGCTTGTCCGTTGGGTAGGGCGGCGCACTGGATGCGGGCAAGTTCCACGAGTGCGGTGCTTGCAGGGGTTGCCAGCAAGGTGGCGACAACGGGCTGCCCGCGTAATCCGGCGGTGGCATGTAACGCTGTTTCATCGGCAATCAGCAACCTGTCCAACAACAGCGGTTTACCCTCACGGTATAGTGCCGTTTTGAATAATGCTCTACCCGTTGCAAAAGTCTCATCAATCACTGGGCGACCGAGGCAGTGGATTTCCCAGCCGATGTATTGCGCGGTCGTATCCAAATGAATCGTGCTGTGCAAGGCGGTGTTTGCACCGGGGAAAAAGATGTTTTCCTGCGGCAACCATTCCAGACAGCCGCCTGCAACGTGGAAATGCTGGTGTTGTTGCGCGGGTAATCCGGCAGAACGGTAAAATTTGGTTGCGCCGGGCGTGGTCAGCAAGGCATGGGCAGCGGGGTCAACTTGAAAATGCAGGTGCAAACAATCACCGCCGACCACACCACCCGGCGGGTGCAACACGTAGGCATGACACACCTCACCTTCGGGGTAAAACGGGCGTTGCACCGCCAACGGGCCGCGCTGAGAGCGGCTGGCAAGCACGGTTTTAGTGCTACGCTGCACAAAACCGAGGCGTAATTCGGCTTGCCAGCCTTGCTGAAGTGCGGCTTCCATGCGGCTCGGCTTAGGATGCCAACAGCAACCAAAGCCCCGTGACGCTCATGCCGCCACCGATAACCCGCAATGCCCACACTTGCGCCGTGCGCATTACCGCAGCACCGATACCAACTCCAGTCAGATGCAGCAAGCCCGTGCTGATTAAAAAGCCCGCCATGTACAGCGCAACCGAACCACCCAATGGCGCTTCTGCACCGTGTGCATTACCGTGGAACAAGGCGAACACACCAATCAGTGCCAAGGCTGGCGTAGCCCCCAAACGGGTCAAGCCGATCAGCAGCAAGCCCATGATAACCACCGACAACGCGATACCCGGCTCTAACAGTGGCAGCGTCACGCCCGCCACGCCCAAGATTGCCCCCAGTAACATAAAGCTCATGAAAGCGGCAGGTGCTGCCCATAAATGACGCGGCATCACCGCTGCTGACCATAAACCAACTGCCAGCATTGCTAGTAAGTGATCTAAACCACCAACAGGGTGCATCAAACCACTGCTAAAACCGCCGACTTCATGCCCGGTGTGAGCCATTGCCAAACCACTGCTAAGCAGTAAAGCGGCGCTGATTATTGTACGTTTCATCCAATTTTCTCCTTGCTCAATGTTGTTACAGTTGGCACTCCTAATTTGGAAAGCAGATTTTGTGCCAAACTCAGAATACCCGTTGCAGAGCCTTCTGCGCGTTTATCATACCTCTGCCCAATGAGCCAAGGTATGACCTACATCCAATTCCTTGAAGAAGGCAGCGCCCAATTAACCGGCGTTCTGCCGTTTGCTTGCAAAAACGCATTGGCACGGGAAAACGGTTTGCTCCCGAAAAAGCCGCGCCGCGCTGATAAGGGCGAAGGGTGTGCACTGGCAAGAATACAATGGCGGGTGGTGTCGATCAGTGCGGTTTTTTTCTGCGCGTGATTGCCCCAGAGGATGAACACCACGGGTTGGGCTTGGGCGCTAACGGCTTGAATGACCGTATCGGTGAAGATTTCCCAGCCGCGTTGCTGATGGCTGCCTGCCTTGCCTGCTTCCACGGTTAGCACGGTGTTGAGCAGCAACACGCCCTGTTCCGCCCATGCTTGCAAGCAACCCGTGTGGTGATTGTCGATACCGAGGTCATCGTGCAATTCACGGTTAATATTGCGCAGCGAACGCGGCAACGGGGCAACATCGGGTTGCACTGAAAACGCCAAACCGTGGGCGTGTCCGAGCGTGGGGTAAGGGTCTTGACCGAGAATAACGACTTTGACCTGATGCAGCGGTGTGCTGTGCAGGGCATTGAAACGCTGTTCCGACGGCGGCAGGATCTGTTTGCCCGCCGCAGCTTCGGCTTGCAGGAGTTCACTCAAGACGAGCAGGTAGGGCTTGGTGAATTCTGTACCGATGGCAGTTTGCCAGCTTGGGGGGAGTAGGGTGTTTTGCATCCAATCAGCAGTGTTGTCACTCACGCTTGTTCCACCTCAAAACCGACAATATTGCGCGAGGTCTTGCTGAACTCCACCCCCAGCAAATGGATCGGCTGCTGCAAACCTCGGTATTTATCGGCATACGCCTTGTCTTTGATCTGTTGCAATGCTTTGCCTTCTGGTGCGATTTCCACCACTTTGAATTCAAAGATATAGACCTGCTGGTTAAACCTCAGGGTCATATCAATTCGCCCCAGATTGGTGATGTCTTCCAGCGTCACGTCCAGCCCCAGTGCGGCAAAGTAGGAATAAAACACCGAGGCGTAATAGCCCTCGTAGTTCTGGATGTCATTATTGCTATACCAGTGGTAGGGAATACTGGCAAAGAAACCGTGGAAAAGCTGTTTCAGCCCGGCAAAATCATTGGCTTCCAGCAGGCGGTACAGTTGCAGGCTTTGCACGACCTGCTTTGACTTGTCTTTCACCAGCACCGACAGCAGGGATTCGTTCAGGCTTTGATACACCTCACGGTTGGGGTAGCCGAGCGTGTAAAAATACTGCCCACCCACATGTTCCTCCTTGAGGATGGTTAGGTAGCCAGTCTGGAACAACAATGCCTCGGTGGTAATGTCATCCACATCAAAGCTGGATAACATGCTGCTGCTGCTGAGCATTTCCCCCAGTTTCAGGCTCGGCACTTGCCGCTGGAACAGCAAATCCAGCAAAAAGGTCGGTGTGCCGGTTTCAAACCAATAGCTTCTGAAGAGACGATTTTTGAACAGTTGCAAAATGTCGAACGGGTTGTAGACGCCCTCGCCCATCCAGTGATAGCCGTTGTACCACTCGCGGATGGCGTTCCTGTCCAGCCCCGGCAATTCGGGGGCGAACACGCTGTCAAGGTCACGGTCGGTGTAACCGCAAATGGTGGCGTAATCGGGGATCAGGGTCAGGTCATACAAGTTATTAAGACCGGAAAACAGGCTAACCTTAGAAAATTTACTGACTCCGGTCAGGAAGCTGAATTTGATGTGTGCGTCATAATCCTTGAGGTTGCCGTAGAACCCGCGCAGGAAGTCACGGTTAGCGCGGGCAACTTCCGGGTACAGCAAGGCATCCAGAATCGGCTTATCGTATTCGTCAATCAGAATCACCACCGGTTTTCCCGCTTGCTGGTGCAGATGCCTGATCAATGCACTAAAACGCCCAGAGGCAGTCTCATTGACATTATTGATCGCATACTGTGTTTCCAGCACGCGCAATTGCTCTGACAAAATCTTGGGCAATTGATCTGCCCTGGCATAGTTGCCTGCGCCAAAACTGAAACGCAGCACCGGATATTTTACCGACCAGTCCCATTGTGTGTGCGCTGCCAACCCCTGAAACAAGGGTTCATTGCCTTCAAACAATTCCTTCAGGGTATCGAGAAACAGACTTTTGCCGAAACGACGCGGGCGTGAAAGAAAGTAGTGCTTGCCCTCTTGCGCCAGCTTCACCGCCAGATGGGTTTTATCCACGTAGTAATGGTTGTCACAGCGGATTTCGCTGAAAGTCTGGATACCGATGGGTAAACGTTTACGCTGCATGGTGCTGACCGGGTTGCTGCTCATGCAGGGAGTTTAGCACGGCTTACACCGTCAAATACCGCTGAATCAACCCATCATCCAGCGTGTGCATCTCCCCCTCCGTCACGCGCCGCCCGCGATCCAGAATACTTTTGCATCCGTTTGGGCGAAGATTCCACGCTGGAACCCAAACAGATTCATATTAAAGACGCTGGCAAAAATCTTGAGCCGCATCCCGATGGTTTATCAGATGAATTGGCGGCAATGGGCGATGCCAATGGTGGTTTGATGCTATTGGGGCTAAATGACGACCAACTTTATGCTATCCCTGTTGATATGCTGGCGCGTTTATTCCAGCAACGCAGTCAGGCACGGATTGTGCGTTTTGAGGAGCAAGTTGTCCCCAGAGCCAGTTTCGATGACCTTGACGCCTTGTTATTACGCCGCTTTCTCAAACCCGACCAAGGGGATGTGATTACCCAATTGGCACGGCTGCATTTGATTGACAATCGTGAGGGTGAAGCCCTGCCCACTATTGCGGGGGTATTACTCTGCACATTAGACCTGACCAAATGGTTGCGTAATGCTGAAATCTTGGCTGTCGCGCATAGCGGCTTGCGCAATGACCCAAATGAGCAATTGGACGCGCAGGAAATTTCATTCGCCGGGCGCATTGCCTAACACCTTATCCTTGGAGTCGATGAGCCGTTTGTCTGTGCCGCGTAATGAAATCCTCGCCAGCCTATTCTCGCCTTATTATCCCGTGGATGAAGTGGGGTTGGGCAAAAGCTACCTGATGGATAGGCGTGGTTTCGGCGTGGAAATGCTGTTGCGGGAAAGCGAAAAATTGTCTGGTAAATTGCCGAAATACGAGTCGGTCAGTGACCTTGAGTTATGCCTAACTATTTACGCGCAATCCTTGCCGACTGCCGAAGCATCACGAAGTGAAGATAGCCAAACCCTCAGCTATACTGCTACGCATGACATCTAAAGCTGAGCTATCATGCAACTGACTCCTCACCAATCCCAATACTACGCATGGCAACTCACCCGCCATGCTGCCAGCAACTCCATCGAATCGCTTGCGCCAACGCTAGTCAACGCCCAAATCGACCTCAACCCGCATCAAGTTGAAGCCGCTTTGTTTGCTTACGAGAATCCGTTATCGAAAGGTGTGATCCTCGCGGATGAAGTCGGTTTAGGTAAAACCATCGAAGCGGGCTTAGTCATTGCGCAACGCTGGGCAGAACGCAAACGCCGGATATTGATCATCGTCCCTGCTAACTTGCGTAAACAATGGCATCAGGAATTGCAGGACAAATTTGGCTTACCCTGCCTACTCCTGGAAAGCAAAAACTATAACACCCTGCAAAAAGCTGGAACCCGGCATCCATTTGATAATACTGACCACATCATCATCGGCTCCTATCAGTTTGCCAAAAGCAAGGCTAAAGACGTAAAAGCGGTAGATTGGGATTTGGTGGTGATGGATGAAGCCCACCGCCTGCGTAACGTTTACAAAACCGGGAATGTCATTGCCCGCACCCTCAAGGAAACACTGGCGCATGTCCATTCCAAAATCCTGTTGACCGCCACCCCGTTGCAAAACTCTTTGCTGGAGCTGTATGGGCTAGTCAGCCTGATTGATGATCGGGTGTTTGGTGATTTAGAAAGTTTCCGTAGCCAGTTTGGGCAAACCAACCGCGAAACGACGCTGCAAAACTTGCGTTACCGTATCAGCCCATTTTGCAAGCGAACTTTGCGGCGGCAAGTCCAGCAATACGTTCCTTACACCAAACGTATTCCGATTCTGGAAGAGTTCACCCCGACACAGGATGAGCGGGATTTTTCCAATTTAGTTGCCGAGTATTTGCGCCGCCCCAAGTTGCAAGCCTTGCCGGATGGTCAACGCCAACTGATTTCACTGGTGTTGTGGAAATTGTTGGCCTCATCTACCCATGCGATTGCGGGCGCATTGGAAACGATGGCAAACCGTTTGCAAGCCACGTTGGATGACCCGGACAAGCTCGATATTGCAATGCTGGATGATGACTATGAGGCACTGGATGAAACCGCCGAGGAATGGGATGACGAAGACCAGATAAACGACAAGCCGCTCAACGTGCGTGAGGCCATCCAGCAAGAAATGGGAGAGCTACGCCTGTTCAAGGAAAAAGCCGACCAGATTCGGGATAATAGCAAGGGGCAAGCCCTGTTGCTGGCACTGGATAAGGCATTCAAAGAACTGGAACGCTTGGGGGCGGCAAAAAAAGCCATCATTTTTACCGAATCCAAACGTACCCAAAGCTACCTGCAAAACCTGTTAAGGGACACGTCTTACGGTGCAGGCTTGGTGTTGTTCAATGGTACGAACAGCGACACCCAAGCCCAGCAAATCCACAAGGCATGGGCGCAACGTCATGCCGGTACGGATAAGGTCAGTGGCTCGAAAACGGCGGATACCCGTGCCGCACTGGTCGATTTCTTCCGCGAACAAGGCAGTGTGATGATTGCCACCGAAGCGGGTGCGGAGGGTATCAACCTTCAGTTTTGTTCACTGGTGATCAATTACGATTTGCCGTGGAATCCGCAACGCATTGAACAGCGCATTGGGCGCTGCCACCGTTATGGGCAAAAGCATGACGTGGTGGTGGTCAACTTTGTCGATTTGAGCAATGAAGCTGACAAGCGTGTGTATGAATTGTTGGCGCAGAAATTCCAGCTTTTTGAAGGTGTTTTCGGTGCAAGCGATGAAGTGTTGGGCGCAATTGGTTCGGGTATAGACTTTGAACGCCGCATTGCCCGTATCTACCAAACCTGCCGCAAACCGGAAGAAATTCGCAGCAGCTTTGCCGCACTCCAACAAGAATTGGCAGGTGAAATCACGGAAGCGATGACACAAACCCGTCAGTTGTTGCTCGAAAACTTTGATGAAGAAGTCCACGCCAAACTGAAGAAGCACGCGGATGACAGCCAGACCATCCTCAACCGTTACGAGCGGATGCTGATGGATTTGACCAGTACCGCACTCGCTACCCACGCTGAATTCAATGGTGACAACGGCTTCAATCTGCAAAGCCTGCCTACCTCGACCTTACAAGGACAAGTGCCTCTCGGACGTTATGAATTGCCGCGCCGTTCCGGGGAAGCGCACCTCTACCGTTTGGGGCATCCACTGGCGGAATGGTTGCTGGCTCAAGCCAAACAAATCCATTTGCCACCTGCCCGTTTGCGTTTTGATTACGCAGCGTATGGGGCAAGGCTGGCAACACTGGAAAATTTGCGCGGTACGAGTGGCATTTTGCAAGCACGGTTACTGACGGTTTCCGCATTGGCACAGGAAGAACAGCATTTGCTGGTGGCGGCGGTTGACCGTCATGGTCATGTGTTGGCATTGGATGATCCCGATAAATTATTGCGCATTCCGGCAATGGTCACGGCGACACCACTAGATTTACCTGACAGCCCATTGCTGCAACACGATCTTGAACAACGTAAAAATGCCTTGTTGCGTGAAATCAACGACCGCAACCTGAGCTATTTCGATCAGGAAGTGCAAAAGCTGGATGGCTGGGCGGATGACCTTAAACTGGGGCTGGAACAGGAAATCAAGGACATTGACCGCGAAATCAAGGAAGTGCGACGCACTGCTGCGATTGCGCCCACACTGGACGAAAAGCTGCATTGGCAAAAACGTCAGCGCGAACTGGAAACCAAACGCAGCAAGTCTCGCCGCGAACTGTTCCGGCGGCA
>CAZVBY010000053.1:5120-12547 GCA_964625895.1 uncultured Thiobacillus sp. | reverse complement strand
TTCGCGCCCCCGCTTCGCGCCAATAGGCATGGCTATTGGCTTGGCGCGGGATGCGAAAATCCGCTCGCGTCTCGACTCGCCATCATCCCGCGACCTGGTGAAATATCCGGGCTAGCAGGAATGTTTGCCACACTGTTTGCTTGCGTGGGTTGTGAGTGCACGGCAGGACACCCTGACCTGATGATTGGCTAGCCGCCAGTCATGGACATGAAGCGCACCAGCTTCTTTGGCGCCTCACGAAATTCGTGACGTTCCGGCTTGCGTGCAATGGCATTCCGGATGGCTTGTTCGATATCGGCGTCGCTGGCGCCGGATTTCAGCAACGGACCCAGGGCCACGCTGTCATCCTGGCCCAGGCACAAATACAACGTGCCATCGACAGATACGCGCACGCGATTGCAGGTCTCGCAAAAATGCTGCGATAACGGCGTAATGAAACCGATGGAAAATTTGCCGTCGGGCGTCCCCAAATAGCGGGCTGGGCCACCGCCGGGCAGATGGGTTTCGATGAGGCCGTATTTTTTCGCCAGGCGCGCCTTGATGGGTTGCAAGTCTAGAAAACCGGTTGCGCGCCCGGTTTCGCCCATGGGCATGGTTTCAATCAGACGCAGGATGTAGTCGCCCGCCATGGCAAATTCGATCATGGCATCGATCTCGTCATCATTCTGTCCGGCGATCGCCACCATGTTGAGCTTGATCTGGGTGAATCCGGCATCTTTTGCCGCCGTCAGGCCGTCCATGATCTTGTCGAAAACATCGCGGCCATTGATTTTTTCGACCCGTTTCCTTTGCAAGGAATCCAGGCTGACATTCAGTCGCGTGACGCCAGCATCCTTCAAGGCGTGAGCGTGTCTGGCCAGTTGTGTCGCATTGGTGGAGAGTGACAGGTCCTCTACACCGGGCAGGGCGCAAAGCCGGGCGGCCAGTTCGGTTAGATTTCGTCGCAACAGCGGCTCGCCGCCAGTCAGGCGAAAGCGGGATACGCCCATGCGGGAAAAGGCGGCGACCAGGCGCGTCGTCTCATCAAATGTCAGCCAGCTTGCCGGTTCCTCGAAATCCTTGAATCCTTCAGGCATGCAGTAGCTGCAACGCAAGTCGCACCGGTCCGTCACGGAAAGTCGGACATATTCGATCTCACGGCCAAACGGGTCGATTAGCATAAGATGCATTCAAGCGTTATATATGCAAAAATATAACCCATTCTTGTTGACTGATCAAACATCATGCAGGGTGCCGATAATCCTCAGTTATTACCGAGCTTGGTGAGCCGGGTGTCAGTGGTCAGGATGGTTCTGGCTGCATGAAGGTTTTGGGCATTACCGGCTATAGCGGCGCGGGCAAGACTACGCTGATCGAGAAACTGATTCCTGTTTTGCGCTCGGAAGGATTGGCGGTTTCCGTCATCAAGCATGTGCACTGTGAATTCGATATCGACCAGCCGGGCAAGGACAGCTATCGTCACCGGCAAGCGGGTGCGGGCGAAGTACTGGTGGCAAGTGAGATGCGCTGGGCTTTGATGCATGAGAACACGAGGCCAGAATCTCCGCGGTTGTCTGAGCTTTTGGACAAGCTTTCCCCTTGCGATCTGGTGCTGGTCGAAGGCTGGAAGCGCGATTCGATGCCAAAAATAGAAGTGCATCGCGCCGTAAATGGGAAACCTTGGCTGTTTCAGGAGGATGACGCCATCGCCATGATCGCAAGCGATGTCGCGCCGCAATTTCTGCCAGGACAGCATAAAATCTGGATTGCACTGGATGATGTGGCGTCCATCCGGGCTTGGATTAAACAGGAAATAGGGGTTTGAGTGCTGACTGCGAGTGAATTGTTGCAGGCGTTGCTGCTTCGCGCGCGCCCGCTGGAAGAAACGGAAACGATTGATTTGTCAAATGGCTATGGGCGCATTCTTGCGCGCGGGTTGACCTCGTTCGTTAGCGTGCCGCCTTTGGACAATAGTGCCATGGATGGTTATGCCGTACGGAGCGCCGATTGCACCGCGCCAGATGCACACCTGAAGGTGACGCAGCGCATTCCGGCCGGAACAATCGGGACAAAGCTCGGCTCCGGTCAAGCGGCGCGCATTTTTACCGGCGCGGCGGTCCCGGCCGGCGCCGATGCCGTAGTGATGCAAGAAGACGCATCTCAGGAGGGGGATACGGTCACCCTCTACAAGGTCCCCAAGCCGGGCGATCACATCCGCCGGGCGGGTGAGGATATCCGGCCGGGTACCGATGTGCTTACCCCGGGCGTGCGGCTGAAAGCGCCTGAATTAGGTCTTGCGGCCTCGATTGGTGCAACACGCGCGCAGGTGTTCCGCAAGCTGAAAGTGGCGCTGTTTTCCACGGGCGACGAGCTGGCCGAACCAGGCGAAGGCTTGAAGCCGGGACAGATTTACAATTCCAACAGGGCGACGATGCGTGGCTTGTTGACCGGGCTTGGTGTGGACGTGATCGACCTGGGCGTTGTGCCCGACACCCGGCTGGCGACTGTGGAAACCTTACAGGCCGCCGCCACACAAGCGGATGTGATCATCACGACCGGGGGCGTGTCGGTCGGCGAGGAAGATCATGTAAAGGCAGCAGTCGCGCAACTGGGGCATGTTGACATCTGGAAGGTGGCGATGAAGCCTGGAAAACCCGTGGTGTACGGGCGCGTAGGTGGTGCGGATTTCATTGGTTTGCCGGGTAATCCGGTATCCGCATTCGCTACCTTCTGCCTGTTTGCACGCCCGTTTTTGCTTAAACGCATGGGCACATCCCAAGTGCTGTATCGCGCGTATCCGGTTCGCGCCGCGTTCGACTGGAGCAGGCCGGCTTCGCGACGCGAATTCCTGCGCGGGCATCTGGTTACCGGACAGGATGGATTGGGCGAAGTGCGCCTGTACCCGAATCAGAGCTCCGGGGTGTTGACTTCCGCCGTGTGGGCGGACGGTTTTGTCGATATCGAGATTGGCCAGACGGTCATCCGCGGCGAATGGGTCCGTTTCATCCCGTTTAACGAGGTTTTAAGCTGATGAAAGTCAAGGTTTTGTATTTCGCCAAGCTGCGCGAAAAATTCCATTTGGAAAGTGAAGTGCTCGAATTTCCCGGGGAGCAGGTCCATGCAGCCGCGGTCATTGATCATCTGCGCAAGCGCGGCGAGCCGTGGTCGAGCGAACTGGGTCTGGATTCCGGCAATCGCATGGCTGTCAATCAAACCCTTGCCGGCATCGTGACGCCCGTTCGGGATGGGGATGAGATGGCGATTTTTCCGCCAGTAACGGGCGGCTAGCCAACCAAGCAAGCAATGAAAATCCTGGTCAACGAGGACGACTTCGATCCTGGCGTGGAAATCGCCGCCCTGCATCATGGCCAGCCCAAGGCCGGCGCCGTGGCGAGTTTCGTTGGCCTGGTGCGTGATATCAACGAGGGGGACAACGTGACCACGCTGACGCTGGAGCACTATCCAGCCATGACTGATAAATCCTTGCGCGGTATCGTTGACGAAGCCATGCACCGCTGGCAATTGCTGGATGTGACCGTGATTCACCGTGTTGGCGCATTGCAGCCGCTGGATCGTATCGTGTTTGTCGGCGCGGCTTCCATGCATCGCGGCGAGGCTTTCGCAGCCTGCGAATTCATCATGGATTATCTGAAAACACGCGCGCCTTTCTGGAAGAAGGAAACCACGCCGGACGGCGCGCGCTGGGTCGAGGCGCGGGCATCAGACGACGATGCCGCCGGGCGTTGGAGCAGTAAATCCCAGCAATAAAAGAAGCCCGATCCAAAGACCGGGCTTCTTGAGACGCGTTGCCGCGCCGGGTGGGTTACTGCAGGGAAGCGATATGCGTGGCCAATGCGTCGATTTCCGCATCGGACAGTTTCTGTGAAACCGGGAACATCAGCGCGGATTGCGCACCAACTTGTTTGCCAGCCTTGTAATCAATCAGCTTGGCCTTGATGATCTCTGCGGTTTGACCTGTCAATTTCGGGAATGCGCCCTGTCCTTGGCCATTGGGGCCATGGCAGCTCGCGCATTGCGAGGTGTATTGCGCGACAGCGTCCGGTGCGGTTGCGGGGGTTGCGGCTTCAGGCGCGGCAGCAGGTGCAGGCTCCATGGCAGGGGCTGCCGGCTGGGCTGTTTCCTCTTTCTTGCCGCAAGCGGCAAGTCCCAGGGACAGAATCACGGCGGACAGGACAGCAATACGCATTTTTTGGCTCCTAGTTTGAGATATCACGATATAAGAAAATAATAATGTCTTTTTAGTTTTGGGGGCAAGCTTTTTGATGGTATTCCGTGATCAAGAAGCTTCCAGGATGTCGGACAAATCCAACGTCTGGCTTGAAAGCCAGACCTGGTGTGAATCCTGTAAGCGAGAATATGCGTCAGTCAAGGCATGGCCGACTGCGGTCAATTGGCTACCGCCTCCCTGCGCGCCGCCAGTGGCGCTTTCCACGACGGGTGCGCCTAGCGCCTTGTTTATTGCGTCAACGGCATCCCACGCGGCCTTGTAGCTCATCCTCATGGATTTGGCAGCCTTCGAAATGGAGCCAGTGCGATCAATGTGCAAAAGTAGATCATATCGGCCTTTTCCAAGAAGCGGCTTGCCATCCAGGGTCAGCCAGATACGTCCGTTGGTTTCAATCATGATCAGGGTTCTTGAATAGCGGGGTAGTTATAAATTGATCTTCCAGAAAAGTGTTTACCGGCTTCCTCAGTTGAGTGGCATTCCACAGTTCCAGCAAGAGAGGAAGTTTCCAGGGTTGACCTCGCCGCAATGCACGCAAGCTTTGTTTTCGTGGCTGTCTGCGGAATAGAGTTCACGGAGCAGACGCATGGCATTTTCGGCCAGCATGTCTTCTTCAACCCATACTTCCGGCCATATTTGCGTCGCAGCCAGATCTCCCAGGCCGCCTGATGCATGGGCATTGAAAATGTGCGCCTTGATGGATAGCGTGCCCAGCACATCGACGGCCATCTGTGCATCCATCAGGTTGGCAGCAATGTAAACCCGTTTCACCTGGCGGTGGCCTTGATTGCCGTCCAGTCGTAGGGCAGGGGCTGCGAGGGCCAGGTGCCCTGCCGGCGGATCATGTCCTGCAAGGTCTGCATGCGATCGTCGCTGGCGGGATGGGTGGAGAGCAGGGCGGGCGGTGTCGCGCCTTTTTCCTGTTTGTGCAGCTTCGCAAAAAACGTCACCATGCCTTGCGGCGCGATGCCAGCCTGTTTCAGCGCGGCAAGACCTTTTTCATCCGCCTCGCTTTCCAGATCGCGGCTGAATTTCAGTTCGCCCAGCGTCGCGGCCACATCGCCCAACGCACTGCCGCTGATGTCACCCAGGGCCAGCGCAAGCGCGGTACGCAGGCCCAGCGTATGCACCAGGTTCTTGAGCGTGTGGCGCAATTCGACATGCTGCACTTCATGCGCCAGCACGCCCGCCACTTCCTCGGCGGAATCGGCGGCCTGGATGAGGCCGGTGTTGACCACGACATAACCGCCGGGGACGGCGAAGGCATTGATCGTGGAATCCTCGGCGACATGCCACTGATAACTGTACTTCGAGCCTTTTGTCAGTCTCGTTCCCATTTCCTTGATGGCGGCGGCATCCAGGCCGCTTTGCCTGAGCTTCAAACCGGCGGTGGCCTGTTTGAAGGCCAGTTCGCCCAGCTTCTGCTCGTTTTCAATCGAGATGTGGCTGGCCACCCAGCCGGCAATGTTGTGCGACTGCCAGAACAGCAGTGCAAGAATCAGGAGCGGCAGTGCCAGCACGACGCCAAGCATGCCAAGGCCGAAGCGGGAGCGGCGCTGCTGACGCGATGCATCCTTTGCCGCACCTTTCAGCAAACCGGCAAGCGGCTCCGGCGCACTGGTCCGAAGCTGAGTCAGCGCATTTTCGCCGGCCGGACTGATGGCCCAGCGGCCTTCTTCCCGATGCCAGAACAGATAAACCTGCTTGTGATCGAAGCCGCCCAGCGTCACACCGATTTCATCCAGCGGGACGTCGACGCGGCTGCCATTGATGACGAGCGCGCCGTCGATGAATCCCGCGCGGGCTTTCTCGCCGTGCGAGGGGAGGTGGGGGGCGAAGAGAAGGATGTCAAATTCGTTCATGGGCATGGATCGTATCAAGATTTTCCCCTCTCCCAGCGGGAGAGGGTGGCAAAGCCGGGTGAGGGAGAATGTTGACAATACACATTATTGAGTTTTCACCCTCACCCCCCAGCCCCTCTCCCTCAGGGAGAGGGGAGCTGCTTTGTTTACTCCGTCCGTAATGCTTCCACCGGGTCCAGCCGCGAAGCCATCCACGCCGGCATGACGCCGGCCGCCAGGCCGATCAACATGGATGCGACAATCGCGCCACCGACATATTCCCATGGTACCTGCACCGGCAATGCGGGCACGAAGGTTTGCAGCAGCCACGCGAGGCCGCCACCGACCGAGATTCCGATCAGCCCACCCAGCAGCGACAGCCCGGCGGATTCAAACAGAAACAGGGTGCGGATGCGTGTGCGAGTGGCGCCCAGTGCTTTCAGCAGGCCGATCTCGGACACGCGCTCATTCACGGAAATGTGCATCAGCGTGATGATGCCCACCGCGCCCACCACCAGTGAAATACCACCCAGAGCGGCGACAGCGAAAGTCAGCACGTCCAGCACCGTCGAAAGCGTGGACAGCATCTGCTGCTGCGGCGTGACGGTGAAATCCTCCCGCCCGTGCCTCGCCAGCAATATTTTCTTGATGCCTTCCACAACCTTGTCGACCGAAGCACCGGGCTGGTACACCACATGCGCCTCCATCACGCCTTCGCGATTGAACAGTTCCAGCGCGCGCGCGGTGGGGATGTACACCGTGTCGTCGAGATCGAGGCCGAGGATCTGGCCCTTGGACGCCATGACGCCGATGACGCGAAAGCGGTTGCCGCCCACCTGGATGACTGCGCCCAGCGGGTTTTCCGCGCCGAACAATTCCTGCCGCGCCTTTGAACCCAGCACGGCAAAGGCACGGGCTGAATCCAGACTGTCGTGCGGCAGGAACTGGCCCGCAGCCACGCGCATGCTGAAGGCTCTTGAGAAATCAGGGCCTTCGCCATACACCATGACGCGACGGCTCTTGTTGCCGGCGCGAATTTCCGCATTGCCCATAACTGCGGAATTGATGAAGCGGGCGTGGGGCACATCTTTCAGCGCCTCGACATCCTCCAATGTCAATGGCCGCGTGGTGCCGATGGAGCCAACAGAGCCGCCGTGCGTCTGCGTTTTGCCGGGGGTGATGTTGACGATGTGCGTGCCGAACTGGGTGAACTCTGCCAGCACGAATTGATGGATGCCCTCGCCAATGGACGTCAGCAGGATGATGGCGGCAATGCCGACGGCGATGCCGCCAGCGGAAAGTCCAGTGCGCAGCTTGTGCGCGGTCAGTGCGCGCCAGGAGAAACGGAAACTGTCGGCGGG
>CAZVBY010000053.1:3860-5020 GCA_964625895.1 uncultured Thiobacillus sp. | reverse complement strand
CGGCTGGCGGGCAGCAGGCTGGCGAGGATGCCGGTTAGAAGCGCCGTGCCGATGGCGGCCAGGCTGGCCCAGGCAGGCGGGTAGGCGGGCAGTTGCGGATAGGCGAGACGAAGCACGAAGCTGCCCGCATACCCCATTGCGATGCCGGTCGCCGCGCCGGCCAGCGACAGCCACAGGGTTTCCATCAGAAACAACTGTTTGATGTTCCTGCGCGTGGCGCCCAGCGCTTTCAGCAGGCCGATTTCAGCCGTGCGCTGGCTGACCGCTACCAGCATGACATTCATGACCAGGATGCCGGCCACCGCCAGGCTGATTGCGGCAATACCCGACACCGCCAATGTCAGTGCGCGGAAGATGCGGTCGAAAGTCGTCAATACCGCATCCTGGGTAATCACCGTCACGTCTTCCTCGCCGTCATGACGCAATTTGATGGCTTCGCGGATGGCGGCCTTGGCGGGTTCGATTGCGTTGCGGCTCGACGCTTCAACCAGAATTCGGAACAGCGATTCGGTGTTGAGCAATGCCTGCGCATGATCGATGGGAATCATGGCGATTTCATCGGTGTTGAAACCCATGCTTTCGCCCTGCGAGGCAAAAACTCCGGTAATGCGAAAACGCCGGTCGGCCAGCCGCACGCGCTGTCCGACCGCATTCCCCGCCGGGAAAAGTTCCTGCGCCAGCTTGGCGCCCAGCACGATTTCCGCCGGATTGGGGCCGTTGCCCGCCGTGAAGCCACCCTGCGCCAGCTTCATGTGGCGGATGGCGATGAGGCTGGCGGTGCTGCCAAGTATCGTGACTTCACGCAGCCGGCCGCCCGTGCTGATTTCCGACACGCCGACATTCAGCGGTGCATAGCGGCGGACGCCACCCAGCGTTGCCAGGCTTTCGGCATCGTCCAGCGTGAGGTCGCGCGGCGTTTCGCCGACAATGGCGCCGGGGAATCCGCCGGAAGTTTCGGCCCGGCCCGGCAGCACGATGATGAGATTGGAACCGAGCGATGCAAACTGGTTGACGACAAAGCGCCGCGCACCATCGCCCAGCGCGGTCAGTGTGACCACGGCCGCCACGCCCAGCGCCATCGCCAGCAGTATCAGCAACGCCCGCAGCCGGTAGCTGACGACGGTGCGAAAGGAGAGGGTGAGGGCGTCCTTGAGGGTCAT
>CAZVBY010000053.1:0-3760 GCA_964625895.1 uncultured Thiobacillus sp. | reverse complement strand
TTTTCAGCTTTCATCTTCCACAATCTCGCCATCGCGCATCTGTATCCTGCGCTTTGCGCGGCCGCCCAGTTCGCGGTCGTGCGTCACGACGATGACGGTCGTACCTTCATGCTGCAACTTTTCCAGCAGCGCGACGACTTCAGCGCCGGTTTTGTGATCGAGGTTGCCGGTGGGTTCGTCGGCCAGCAGCACGGCGGGATTGAGGATGGTGGCGCGGGCGATGGCCACGCGCTGGCGCTGGCCGCCGGAAAGTTCCGCCGGGCGATGGCTCGCGCGATCGCTCAAGCCGGTCTGCTCAAGCACGGCCTTGACCCGCGCCTTGCGCTCGACAACCGAAAGACCTTCCAGGATCAGCGGCAGCTCGATGTTTTCGGCGGCGGTCAGGCGGGGAATCAGATGAAACGACTGGAAGATGAAGCCGATGCGCTCGCGCCGGACACGGGCCTGTTCGGCCTCGGAGAGCGCGGTCACATCGCGGTTTTCCAGGAGATAGGTGCCGTTGTCAGGCTGGTCGAGCAGGCCGATGATATTGAGCAGCGTCGATTTGCCGGAACCCGACGGCCCCATGACGGAAAGATATTCCCCCTGGGTGATGGTCAGGTCGATGTGGTTCAGGGCTTTGACTTCCTGATCTCCCATCGTAAAGATGCGGGAGATGCCATTGAGCTGGATCATTTGGCGGCTTTTGCCCTGGCAATCGCACCGGCCTTGATGGCCTCGTCCTCGAAGCTGGACACGATGCGCTCGCCCTTGCCCAGGCCTTCGGCAACTTCGGTGAAGGCCCAATTGGCAAGGCCAGGTTTGAAGGTTTTTTCCTCCAGTTTCTCGTTATCCTTCGCCAGCGTCAGCACCTTGTTGCCTTCCTGGATGGCCTGGGTCGGCAGGCGCAGAACCATCTCGCGCGCTTCAAGAATGATCTCCACATCCGCGCTGTAGCCGGCCAGCAGGTTCTTCGGCACTTCCGCCGGGTCGACGAAGGTCACTTCCACGTCCACTGTGCGCGCCTGCTTTTCCACTTCGGTGACGTAGGGCGCCACGCGCCTGACCTTGCCGGCAAAGGATTTTCCGGGCAGCGCGTCGAGTGCGATTCTTGCCGGCATGCCAGGCCTGATCTTTGGCGCGTCGATTTCGTCCATCGGCGCGGTAACGTACAGGCAACTGTCGTCGATCAAGTCCACGGCGGGCGGCGTGGGGATGCCGGGCGGCGAGGGTGTGGTGAACTCGCCGACCTCGCCGGTCACGCGCGCGACGATGCCGGCGAATGGCGCATATAGCACCGTGCGCGCCAGGCTGGCCCGCGCCACATCGATCTGGCTTTGCGCACGCTTGATGTCGGCGCTGGCGGCGTTGCAGGCGGCCTGTTGGGCGCGTGCCTGCGCCCGTGCATCTTCCGCGCGTTGCGGGCTGACAAAGCCCTTGGCGGCCAGCGCCTCGGTGCGCGCCGCGTCAGACTTCGCGTTATCAGCCAGGATGCAGGCCTGCCGCTGGTTTTCACGTGCCGTCGCAACCTGCCGGCTGGCCAGTTCGGCCTGCGCGGACAGATCGCGATTCCACAGCTCAAGCAGTTTCTGTCCCTTCTTCACCCGGTCGCCTTCCTTCACCCACAGGTTGGTGATCTGACCGCCGGCTGGCAGAGCCAGCTTTGATCGGCGGCAGGCTTCCACCGTGCCGGCGCGGGTGTTGACCACCGTGGCTTCCACCAGGCCTTCATCGACCGTGGAAAGAACGACCTCAACCGGCTTGGGCCGGGTGGCTGTCCAGATGCCGAAAGCGACGCCTGCGATGACAAGCAGGGCGATGAGGATTTTGATGAGTGTCGAGCGTGTGATGATGGGCTCCAGGTATGTTCAAAATATTTCACAAAGAGGGCGCGGAGGCCGCGGAGAAGAATGCTTATTCTGGCTTTCCTCTGCGTCCTCATTGTCCTCTTTGTAAACTAGCCTTTGGCTTGAGTTGATTATCCCTTGTCCCCATCCAGCAGCCCGCCCAGATTCCCCAGCAGCGAGCCTTCTCCAACCTGCCGTCCGCCTGCCTGCGGCGCGGCCATGACGATGCGGTTGGCCAGGCGGGAAAGCGGCAGCGATTGCAGCCAGACCTTGCCGGGGCCGGTCAGCGTGGCGAAGAACAGGCCCTCGCCGCCAAACAGAGCGGATTTCAGCTTGCCTACATACTGGATGTCATAGTTCACCGTCGGCGCCAGCGCGGCGATGCAGCCGGTGTCCACGCGCAGCACTTCGCCCGGGGCCAGCGTGCGTTCACGCATCGTGCCGCCGGCATGCACGAAGGCGAGGCCGTCGCCTTCCAGTTTCTGCATGATGAAGCCTTCGCCGCCGAACAGGCCCACGCCGAGTTTTCTCTGGAACGCGATGCCCAGCGACACGCCCTTGGCCGCGCACAGGAAGGAATCCTTCTGGCAGATGAGCGTGCCGCCCAGCGTTTTCAGATCCATGGGCAGGATGGTGCCGGGATAGGGCGCGGCGAAGGCCACGCGGCGCTTGCCGTTGCCCTTGTTCTGGTACACGGTGGTGAAGAGCGACTCGCCGGTGACCAGGCGCTTGCCCGCGCCCATCAGCTTGCCAAAAAATCCGCCCTGCTGGTCGGAACCGTCGCCAAAGATCGTGTCCATGTCGATATCGGCATCCATGTACATCATCGCGCCCGCCTCGCCGATGGCGGCTTCGCCCGGATCGAGCTCGACCTCCACGTATTGCATGTCTTCACCAAAAATTTCGTAGTCAACGACATCCATTGCCATTTGCTTTTCCTTGCTTGCTGGTTGATTCAAAACAGTTGATCCAGAACTTGGCTCATTTCAGGGTTTTGTGATTTAACTCCCCTCTCCCAGCGGGAGAGGGGCGGGGGGAGAGGGGCGGGGGGTGAGGGAGGGATGGTGGAAATTACAAATGTTGGCGGCATCTCAAGCTTTTCTCCCTCACCCGGCTGCACCACCCTCTCCCGCTGGGAGAGGGGGCTATTCGCTACAATCTGACGCTACCCCACACAAACCCCGGATGAACTCAAATCAGAATACACGTAAGAAGGATTGTAGCCCGCGAAAGTTTCAGGCGGGCTGCGATTTGGCCTGTAAATTCAGGATTTCGCGATAGCCATGCGCGGCCATGTTGCGTGCTTCTTCAAACAGCTCGCCGGATTGGCTGTCTAGTGCTCGCAAAAGTTTTATCCAGTACTCCTGCTGGTTCTGCAGCGTGCGAGGCGCGGCCAGGCTCTGTCTTTTCAGGGCGGCCTGCCTGCCAATCAGCAACTGCCTTGCCGCCTCCAGTTGAGCGGGCAGGGGCAGGGTCAAATCAAACACCAGTTGCGCATCGGTTCCGGATTCAACCGGCCGGTCAAAACGGAAACCTGGCGCGGGCCGCCAGTTGATGGGCGATTCCAGTTCCCACGCGGCAAGGGAGGGGTTCTGAGGAAACTGGTAAAAGCCCCATTTGGCGCCCATCCAGCATTCGATCAACTGGCGGTCTTCGTCGTCCGTGGTGCAGGCCGCACCCGTCATCTGTTCCGGGTTCCAGGCTGGCCGCGATGCGCGCGGATCGTTTTTCCAGTTGAAGAAATCCCGGTTGGGCGGCGCGCCATACTCGGCTTCCAGCGCCTGCCAGATGGCGATGAATTCCCGGTAATCGGTCTGATACTCCGGATTGCGGCGCAGGAATTCCCAGGCCCACTGGCCGATGTCGAGTTGGATTAGGTGCGAAGTCATCATCTCAGCGTAACATGCCATGCTGGCTTTATAGGCTGGCGAGCT
>CAZVBY010000052.1:0-12653 GCA_964625895.1 uncultured Thiobacillus sp. | reverse complement strand
CAAAGGAAAGTCCAGCCAAAGCGAGTCCCAAAGCAAGACGGGTAAGTTTCATAGTGCCTCCTGAATATATTGAAATAATCTGTTGATTAACAGGGTGTTGAAAAACGACTGCGAGGGCGTGATGCTGCGTCAAAAACAGGCTCAAAATGCGCATGTATCACGTATACACTCCGCTTTTTCGCCAGTTTTTTTCTTGCCTGACGCCCTCTCGCTACGTTTTTCAACACCCTGTTAATGCTTAACCTTTTGATTAAGTGACAGCAATATACCGCAAAGCGTCGCTGATTTCAGCGATGCCCCAAGCCTCTTTGACAACCCAATCTGAAAGTTGTGGATTTACAACATAAACCAGTCAACAAAAAAGCGGCTATTCAAACCGCTTTTTTGTCGGGTCATGCCTGGCCAATCAGATAAACAGGCAGATATCCGATTCGCCGGCAAACTCGAAGAATGTCGCGGCGCCACCGTATTCCAGACCATCGATGAAGTCGCTGTGTTCAAAGCCGAACAGTTCAACCGTCATCTGGCAGGCAATGAACTTCACATCCGCTTCCTGGCAAAGACTGCGCAGCTCCGGAATGGTCGCCACGCCGTTATTGGCGATGGTCATCTTCATCAGGCTGGTGGCAACATTCTCATAACCCGGTACCAGGGATTGCACGGCGTTGGGAATATTCCAGTTGATGCCTTTGAACCACTTGGGGCCAAACGGCATTTTCATCGGCATGCCAGGGTTGCCGAGCGGGCTGACTTTCAGGCCGGAAACATCCTTGCGCACCAGTTGCAGGCCATAAAAAGTAAAGAAAATCTGTACGTCGTAGCCCAGCGCCGCGGCAGTGGAAGCCAGAATGAAGGGGGGGTAAGCCCAATCCAGCGTGCCCTTGGTGGCGATGATGGCGAGTTTTTTGGTATCGCTCATGGTTAATGTGTCCTCCGGTTTAGGATGTGAAAAGGGCGTCGAATATTCCCCTCGACGCCCTGTTGTCCTGATTTACTTCTTCTTCATGAAGAAAGTGTATTCACCACCTGCTTCAGCAGAATTCACCAGTTCGTTGCCGGTTTGCTTGGCAAAGGCTTGCATGTCCTTGACGGAACCCGGATCAGTCGCGATCACTTTGAGGATTTCGCCGCTGGCCAATTCCGCGAGTGCTTTTTTGGTACGCAGAATAGGCAATGGGCAGTTCAGGCCGCGGGCGTCGAGTTCTTTGTTGAAATCCATTTTAATGTTTCTCCAAGCGTTAACAAATCAGGAACTTCTTACGTTAACTCACCGGCAATATTATTGCAATACGGCGGGAATTTATGCGGCTATCGCCTTGCCTGCGCGTGCCCAATTCATGATGCCGCCGGACAGGTTATAGACATTGGTCACGCCTTGCGACATCAGCCATGCACAAGCCTGCGCTGAACGCGCGCCAGAACGGCAATAGAACACGATCGGGTCGTTGCTGCCCTGCAAATCCTGCACCTTCAACGGCAGCATGTGCAGGGGGATGTGGGTCGAGCCCTCGATCTTGGCTTGCGCATGCTCGGCCTCGGTACGGACATCGACAAGTTGTACCGCACCAGAGGTTTTCAGGGTTTCGAGCTGGTTGGGGTCAATTTCACGAACGCCAAACATCATTTTGGTAAGCTCCAGTTGCGTTTTATTAACAAACGCTAATATACGGATTTATCCTGAAAAATCAATAGCAAGCCTATCCGATCAGCAGCGCTGGGTGCCGTGGAACAGGTTGACGACGTGACGCGCCTCGGCAAAAAACAGCCATCTTTCCGCCACCAGTCCGGTAAACACCGAAACCAGCGAAGCCACGGCCAGCACCATGCTGGCTTCGTTGAGCGCCAACCAGAGCAGGAATACAGGCAAAGCAAAGGCCAGCGTCATGGATAGAATTTTCAGCAAAGCCAGGGTGAAGCGCGGCGCCAGATAGCCAAACTCCTGCGTCAGAAACGTCCCATGCGTATGTCCTGCATCCAGAAGTTTGACTTGGGCGCGCGTGAAGCCGGTGGCGGTGTTGATGGTAGAGCCGGCGCCCATGCGCGCTGTCCAGTAGAAGTAAATTGCCTTGACGAAAGCCGCAACAAACAACTGGAACAGCGACATCAGTACGTAGAGCATGATATCTGCGCCGGCAGCCATCGCCACCACCAACAAGATCATGCCCCCGGAGAAGTGCCCTAATGAAAGATAGGCCGCAGGCACCAGCGGCGTGTTCCACTGGCGGATCGTTTTCAAACTGGCGTAAATCATGGCAGTGGAAAAGATGGTTAACCAGGCCAGCACGGTCGCCACTGCGCCGGATATATGGCGCACGACCGGCCACATATCCAGCCAATACAACCCCAGGTAAACCAAAGCGAATGGATAAAACGCTGCCGACAGCACCCCTTCGCGCGATAACCAGGAGGTCCGCCAGCGCGAGAATGCGCGCCACGCATTCTTGGGGTTCGCCAAATGAAAGGTGGATGACAGCAGGCCGACGCCTACCATGACGATGGCCAGCACACCCGTCCAGAAGACATAGGCGCCCGGCATTCCGCCACCCAGCTTGAACAGGTCAGCCAGGTAAAGCAGTGCGAACAGACCGAAACCAGCACCGGACAGAACAGTAAAAAAAATGACGGAGAAAGCGGGATGCATGGAATCTCCTTATCGCTTGACCATGCGGTTGACAAATTGCTTGAGCTTGCCACCCAAACCGGTATTTTCAGTACCGAGGCCGGCAGGAATCGGCTTGTGCTTGCGCGGCGGCAGGTAATGGTTGGTCGGGTTGTAGCCAAGTTCTGGCAGCAGCATGTAGCCCTCACGTTCACGCACCACCTTACTGACTTCGGAATTGGGATCATCGAAATCGCCGAACATCCGAGCGTGCGCAGGACAGGTCAGCACGCAGGCTGGCTGCCGGTCTGCCTCGGGAATGCTCTGATCGTAGATGCGATCCACGCACAGCGTGCACTTCTTCATGGTGCCGGATTCGCGATCCAGTTCGCGCGCGCCGTAGGGACAAGCCCATGAGCAATAGTTGCACCCCATGCACTTGTCCTGGTCCACCAGCACGATGCCATCCTCTGCACGCTTGTAGGATGCGCCGGTCGGACAAACCGTGACGCAATCGGCATCCTCGCAATGCATGCAGGACATGGGAAAATTAATGGTCTTGTTGTGGGGATAGCTGCCTACCTCGTAGTGGCGGATACGGTTGAACCAGACACCAGAAGGTTCAGCGCCGTAAGGCTGATAATCCGTCAGCGCGCCGGTCGTGCCGGAGGCGTTCCATTGCTTGCAGGAAACCGCGCAGGCATGGCAACCCACGCAGACATCCAGGTCGATGACAAGTCCTAATCTCATGTTGCTTATTCTTTATCAGTTGATTTCACGCGCGCGTCGTAGCGCAGCACATCGGGACGGTCATAACGGTCGGACGGCAGCCGCTTGAGCACGGGAAGTTGTGGCCAGCTGCCGGTCTCGGCCGGCTCTGCCTTGCGGATTTTCACGCGCAGATCGAACCATGCCGCCTGCCCGGAAACCGGATCGGAATTGGTAATGCGGCGTTCGCCATTCTTCTCTGGCAACAATTCGGAAATCAGGTGATTGAGCAAAAAACCCTTGGTGGCTTCCGACGCGTCTTCCTTCAACCCCCAAGCGCCGCGTTGCTTGCCGATGGCGTTCCAGGTCCACACGGTGTTTTCCTGGCAACCTTCCATGGTTTTCAACTGGCAACGAATCTTGCCGTTGCGCGACTCGACCCAGACCCAGTCGTAATCCTTCAGGCCCATGTCCGCCGCCTTGCGGGCATTCATATACAGGAGGTTTTGCGCCATGATCTGTCGCAGCCAGGCATTCTGCGAATCCCAGGAGTGATACATGAACATGGGACGCTGGGTCAGCGCGAAGAAGGGGTATTCTCCAGCGTCCACACGCTGCTGCTCCAGCGGCTCGTACCACATGGGCAGGGGGTCGAAATACTTGGTCAACCGCTCCTTGTCCGCCGGCTCCCTGGGCTGCGGACCATCGTACAAGCCCTGGCCGGCCAGGCGGAATTTTTGCAGCGGCTCGGAGTAGAACTGCATGATGATGGGTTCGAGCTTGCCAACGAAACCCGCATCTGCCGCCACCTCCAGATAATCACGGTTGACGTAGCGCATGTACTTCTGATTTTCCGGCCAGTGATGGGCGAAGAAGCTCTGGTTCTCGATGTATTTTTCCCATTGTTTCGGATTGGGCTCGCCCTTGAGCGATTTCGAACCGTCCTTGCCGCGCCAGCCGGCCAGGAAACCCAAACCTGGTGCGCGCTCGTAGTTGACGATGAAATCCGGGTAATCCCTGAACTTGCGTGTGCCGTCAGGGTTGGTAAAGGCTGGAAACTTCAGGCGCGAAGCCAGTTCGACCATGACATCCTGCCAGGGACGCACATTGCGGTCCGGCTCGACCAATGGGTAGCGAATCGCATCGGCAGCGGCATCCGGCTCGGAAATCGGCCGGTCGAGCAGCGAAATGCAGTCGTGACGCTCCAGATAAGTCGTGTCTGGCAGGATCAGGTCGGCAAAATTGACCATCTCGGAATGAAAGGCATCGACCACCACCAGGAAGGGGATCTTGTACTCGCCAAAATTCTCGGGATCTTTCTGGCGCAGCATGTCCTGTATCTGCGATGTGTTCATGGACGAATTCCACGCCATGTTGGCCATGAACAGGATCAGGGTATCAATGGCATAGGGATCGTGATTGGTGGCATTGGTGATCACCATGTGCATCATGCCGTGCGAGGACAGGGGCGCTTCCCACGAAAACGCCTTGTCAATGCGCAGCGGGTTGCCGCGCTCGTCGATCACCAGGTCTTCCGGCCGGGTGGGGAATCCCAGCGGCGGACGCGACAGCGGTGTGTTCGGCGCATTGATGATGTCGATGTTGTTTTCCGGCAGTTGATGCGGCGGAATTGGTTTCGGGTAAGGCGCGCGCGCGCGGAAATTGCCCGGGCCGTCAAGCGCCCCCAACAGCATCTGGATGAAATGGATCGCGCGGCAGGCATGAAAACCGTTGGAGTGGGCGGCAATGCCACGCATGGCGTACATGGCGACGGGCCGGCCCACCACTTTTTCATGTTTACGGCCCCACACGTCCGTCCACTCAATGGGAAACTCAATGCTCTCCTTGAAGGCGATATGCGCCATTTCCAGTGCGATGCGCTCGATGGTCTCCGCCGGCACACCGCATTCCGCAGCGACATTGGCAGGGGCATAACGCTCATCGAGATAGCGTTCGGCCATGAGGCTGAACACGGTTTTCAGGCGGCGGCCATCCTGGGCGACAAAATCACCGAACAGCGCGGGCGTGATGCCAGCCTCGATGCCATTGACGAAGGTTTCCTTTTCCAGATCCCATATTTGCGGATGGCCATTCTCGTCGCGCAGGAACAGGCCGTCATCTGCATGACCAGAATTCTGGATGACCAGCCAGGTGGCATTGGTGTAATTGACCAGGAACTCATAATCAAACAGCTCGCGCGACAGCAGCACATGCACAAGGGATAGCGCGAAAAGACCGTCCATACCCGGCTTGATCGGCACCCATTCGTCCGCAATGGCCGAGTACCCGGTACGCACCGGGTTGACCGAGACAAACTTGCCGCCGCCGCGCTTGAGCTTCTCCAGGCCAATCTTGATGGGGTTGGAAGAATGATCCTCGGCCACCCCCCAAAGAATGAAATACTTGGCGTAATCCCAATCTGGCGCGCCGAATTCCCAGAAAGAAAAACCGATTGAATACAAGCCGGCTGCCGCCATGTTGACGGAACAAAAACCGCCGTGCGCCGCCCAGTTCGGCGTGCCATACTGCTGCGCCCACAGGCCGGTCAGCGCCTGCATCTGATCGCGCCCGGTGAAGAAGGCGAGTTTGGAAGGATCGGTGGCGCGAATTTCCGACAGGCGTTCGGTCAGAATATCCAGCGCCTGATCCCAACTGATCACCTCGTATTCGCCATCCCCGCGCTCGCTACCCGCCTTGCGAATCAGCGGCTCAGAAAGGCGCGCCTTGGAATACTGCTTCATGATGCCCGCCGACCCCTTGGCGCACAGCACGCCCTGATTCGTGGGGTGGTTGCGGTTACCCTGGATGAAACGGACCTTGCCCTCTTGCAGTGTCACCTTGATGCCGCAACGGCAGGCGCACATGTAGCAGGTGGAATATTTGACTTCCTGTTTGGAATGGTCTTCGACCAGGATGCGTGCGTTCATAGGGTCTTCATTCAACACAAAAAAGCGCATCCCAGCACGCAGCCGCGGTAAACAACCCGCAGAGGAAAATTTCCCGAAACTTCCCGCCCAAGACTTCGCCCGTATCAATGGGCGAACAAGCCTCACCTCGCCTGCTGGCTGGATGACGCGCTTAATATTAATTTTTTCGAATATACCGTTATTTTGCTTGATAACGCCCCAATAAGGCAATCAGCATATTTAATGCGTCATCAACAGCAATTATCGTGATTCGCCGCATGGCTATTGCAACAAGGATTCGATCAGCCCCAAGGTTTCACCTTCGTCCCACTCGGCGGGCCCGGACAAAGCGTAACGCACCCTCCCCTCCCGGTCGACCAGAAAACTGGTCGGCAGCGCGTAAACTTTCCAGCGCCTGGTCGCAGCGCCGCTTGTATCAAGCAGTACGGTGAAATCGACTTTCATCGCTTCAAGAAATTCCGCCACATCTTCACGCGGTTCGGCCGAATCAACTGCCAGAATGGCAAAAGGACGTCCGGTCATTTTCACTTTGAGCCGCTGCATGGAAGGCATTTCCCGACGGCAGGGCGGACACCAGGCGGCCCAGAAGTTCACCAGCACAACGCGCCCCTTGTAATCCTCGATCGCATGTTTCCGGCCTTGCATGTCCGGCAACATCAGCGGCGGCGGATCTTGCGGGTCGAGCTTTTTGAAGCCGCTCGCCATTGCCTGGGCGGACAGCATCACGATCAGCCCGCATATCCAACTGATCGTTCGCTTCATTTTCGAACCCTTCCCATCCAGTTCATCACAAGATCGGCGAGCTGTGCAGCAGTTTGCAGCTCATAGGCATTGGCATCTTCGCGTACCCAGAACCCCTCGCGCAACCGTTCCAGCATGCGCAAACCCGTTTGTGCGCCCGCATTGGCCAAGGCCACAAGCTGGCCATCGACCCAAGGTGTGGCCGCTGACCGACGTGGCTGAAGAATCAGGATTTTTACGCCTTGCAACTGCCTGAATATCAGATAATCGGCACCTTCAAGCGCCTCTGCCCGCGCGTAAAAATTGGGGTGCATCAACAACAGGCTGGCTCGCAGTTCCGGGCTTGCTTCCAGCCCTTTCAGAACCGGTACCGCACCCCGGCCGACGGCATAGACATAAAGTTCGCGGCCATCTTGATTAGCTTGCCGCAGCACCGTCTGCATGATCTCCGCGCCAACACCATCCAAACTGCCCGGCACCGGCGGCAAGAACAATGCGCCCGGCAAATCGAATAACCAGACTTCAACGCCCTGCTTCGCCAACGCCTCGGCCGCGTGGCGCTCCGCCTGACTCACCCCCCGTTCCGAGGCAACCCACAACAGCAATGCGCGTCCTTGTGCTTCATAAGCAAGGTATTCGATGGAACCGCCCGGCAAGCGGATTTCCTTCCCGCCTGTCCAGCCGGGTATCGCCAGGAAAAACACCAACAGGCCGATCCATGTCCTCATACGTAAAATTATCAACGCTGCGGCCAGTGCAGGAAAAGGCAAATTCGTACCGGCGCGTTAATTACACAACAAGCCTTGGCTTTGCTGCTCCTTTGCATCTGTTCCATCGATCAACGGGCGGTAGTAACTGAGCCAATGCCAAAGGTGCTTGAAAAACTGGGCTTCCGGTTCTTCTTTTTCAGCAGGGAGGATCAGTATATATAGGGTCAGACACTGAGGTTTCCCCACGAATCACGTGTAAACCTCGCCGAATCAGTGCCACTTAGAGGTTTCGGGGTGCTAAAGCACGCGGTACTCGACGGGGGTTAGACGGGCTCATCTACCCCTGCTTCCCACAAGCCGGATCTCCCGCCTTCCTTACGCATCAGTTTTACGTCCCCAATCACCATACCCCGGTCCACGGCTTTGCACATGTCGTAGATCGTCAGCAGCGCCACGCTGACTGCCGTCAACGCTTCCATTTCGACGCCGGTTTTGCCGACGGTTTCCGCAGTCACGCAGCAATGTACCCGGCAGGTCGACTCGTCCAGTGCGAACTCGGCGCTCACCCGCGTCAACGCCAGCGGGTGACAAAGTGGAATCAGATCGGCGGTACGCTTGGCCGCCTGGATAGCCGCTATCCTTGCCACTCCGAGCACATCGCCCTTGTCCGCATTGCCCTGTGCGACCAGGTCAAACGTGTGTTTCTGCATGGTAATGTCGCCGCACGCCTTTGCGATGCGGCGCGAATCGGGCTTGTTTGCCACATCCACCATCGCCGCCTTGCCGCCTGCGTCAAAATGTGTGAAATCGCCGCTCATTGATAAACTCCCGCATTGAACTCTTGGATAAGCACCGCATCTTAGCATCGTGAAAAAAATCATTACCTGCATAGCGGCTGTTGCACTCGCCCTGTCCCCCGCCCGCGCCAACACTCTCCCCGACCTGGGCGAATCCTCGCGCCAGTTTCTAACTGATAAACAGGAGATGGAACTCGCCCGCGCGATCATGCGCGACGTGTATTCCAATCCGTCATATCTCTCTGACCCGGAAACAGAAACCTATTTGAACACGCTGGGTGAACGTCTGGTTTCGGAAAGCGGCCGCAGCGGCCGCAACTACACCTTTTTTGCCGTCCGGGATTCCTCAATCAACGCCTTCGCCTTGCCCGGCGGCTACATTGGCGTGCACACCGGCCTGATCCTGGCCGCCGAGAGCGAATCCGAACTGGCGGGCGTTCTTGCGCACGAAATCGCCCATATCAGCCAGGAGCATCTTTCGCGCATGATCGCCGCGCAGGACAAAAGTTATCTGCCCACGCTTGCCGCGATTGCCATCGCCATTCTGGCCTCGCGCTCCAACGCCAATGCCGGCACGGCCGCCATCGCGACCGCGCAGGCGCTCAGCATTCAGAGCCAGCTCAATTTCTCCCGCGACCACGAACGCGAGGCCGACCGCATCGGTCTGGAAACCTTGACCAGCGCCGGCTTCGACCCTCGTGGCATGAGCAGTTTCTTCAATCGCCTGCAGCGCGCAAATCGCCTGTATGACAACAATGCACCGGACTACTTGCGCACCCACCCGTTGAACAGCCAGCGTATCGCCGACATGGACGCCCGGGTCGACAAGCTGCCCTATCGGCAAGTCAAGGACTCCACGGAGTTCCACCTGCTCCGTGCCCGGCTGCTTGCCACCGAGGGCTTGGCAGAGGATGCCGTTAACCGGTTTCGGGATCAGTTGAGGGAGAAAAAAACCCTGCTGGAAGCTGCCAGCCGCTATGGGCTGGCACTTGCGCTGTCCCGGCAGGGAAAATTTGCCGAAGCCGAATCGGTACTGGCCAAGGCGCTGACGTTAGCCAACTCGCCGATGCTGCTAAGTTTGCAAGCCGAACTCACCCTCAAGACCAGTCCTCTCACACAGGCACTGGATCGCTATCGCACCAGCATCGCACGTCACCCCCAATACAAGCCATTGCAATATGGTTATGTCGACGCGCTGATCAAAGCCAACCAGGCCGACGAGGCGGCTCGCTTTGCTGCTTCGAAGACCGTATTGCAGCCAGATGATTCGCGCTTCTGGAAACTATTGGCACGCGCGGAAGCTGCGCTTGGCCACCGTCTATCCAGCCATCGAGCCGAGGCCGAGTCCCAGGCAGCGCAAGGGAACCTGCCCGCAGCGCTGGAACAAATCAATCTTGGACTCAAAGCGGGTGATGGGAATTTCTACGAACTCTCCGCTGCCGAAGCGCGGCGGCGAGAATGGCAAGCCCTGCTGGAAGCGGATACAGGCAAGAAAAAGTAACGCACGCCCGAAAGGGTAAATAATGATTGCGTCTAGTATGAAATTACCCGCACCAATTCACGCAATAACCAGTCAATACCCTTGCATGGAGAAAACAACCTGCTCTATGCTTGGCCTATCCAGAAAAAGGATAGCGCGCGCCTCGATAAGCATTTGCTGATACGCGGTTCGCGTTTGAAACCACATCAACTTGGAGGATGACTATGGGCAATATCAGACAGGCTCTGGCTATCGGCCTGACTGGCATGATGACGCTGACCGGCGCTGTCCAGGCTAACGACCCCCCCAAAAAGGAGGAAACGGGCAAGGACATCTCGTACAACCGTTCCAAGGGTAACTGCCTGGCCTGCCATGGCATGCCCACCCAGCCAGATGCCGAATCCACCGGTTTATACGGCCCGCCGCTCATCGCCATGAGCGCGCGTTACCCGGATAAAGCCAAGCTGCGCGCCCAAATCTGGGATGCGACCGCCTTCAACCCGAACAGCTCCATGATTCCGTTTGGCAAACACAAGGTGCTGACAGAGCAGGAAATCGACAAGGTCACTGACTTTGTCTATGGTCTTTAATACTTTTTTCAACAGGAGATGAATGCATGAACGCTCTGCGTAGAAACGTCCTCAAAGGCGCCACCGGCGCTGGTGCAGTTGCCGTGGCAGTGGCCGCCGGCCTGATCACCCCCACTCGCGTGTTGGCTGGCGCCCCCCGCTCCGCCTTCGAAGCCAAGAGTCTGGCTGACGCCATGAAAGGCATGGGCCTGCCCGCCGCCGCCGATTCCAAGGACATTGTCATCAAGGCCCCCGACATCGCCGAAAACGGCGCCGTGGTGCCGGTGGAAGTGACCAGCAGCATTGCTGGCACCACTGCCATCGCCATTCTGGCCGAGAAGAACAACACGCCGTTGGTGGCCGATTTCGATCTGATGGGCGGCACCCAGGGTTATGTCTCCACCCGCATCAAGATGGGCACTACCGCATTGGTCCGCGCCATCGTCACGGCTGGCGGCAAAACCTACCAGGCCACCAAGGAAGTAAAAGTGACCATCGGCGGCTGCGGCGGCTAAGCGATCACTACTGCCAAACATTGTCAATACCGAATTCTGAAAGGAAGCAAACATGGCTGAACCAATGAAAATCCGTGCCACCATGGCAGGTGATGTCGCCGACGTCAAAGTACTGATGAACCACCCCATGGAAACCGGCCAGCGCAAGGACGCGAAAACCGGCCAGTTGGTACCCGCACACTTCATTACCGAAGTCACGGCAACGATCAACGGCAACCCGGTACTGAAAGCCGGCATGGGCGGCGGCGTGTCCAGGAACCCCTACCTGGGATTCAAGGTCAAGGGCGCCAAAGCCGGCGACAAGGTCGTTGTCAGCTGGGTGGACAACACCGGCGACAAGCGCACCGATGAGGCCGCGGTTGCCTGATCTTGGCTAATCGGACGCGTCGTGCTGCCCGACGCGTCCTTTGAAATACAACTGCAACAACCGCCAGGATTTTCGGGGGACGACGGGATGAAAAAAGCAATACTGGGGCTGATTGGAATCAGCCTGATGGGAGGAGTGCTGACCGCAACGGCAGCGCCTGAGCAAGATCGCCAGGATTTCGTCAAACACTACACCACCAAGTTCCCGAATGTGAAAATGGACGATTACATTCATGGTGCTTTGGCATTTGAGGCAGATTCCAAGGCGCAGTATGACGCCATCATGGAGTTCCCGCCTTTTGAGGGTGAGCTGGAAAAAGCCCGCAAGATGTTCAACACGCCATTCAAGAATGGCAAGAAATATGCGGATTGCTTTCCCAACGGCGGCAAGAATATCGCAGGCAATTATCCTTTTTTTGATGACAAGGTCGGCAAGGTCGTGACTCTGCAGGACGCCATCAATACCTGCCGCGTAGCCAACGGCGAAGAGGCATTCAAACTCGGCGATATGAAAACCATGGGTTTGGTGAGCGCAGCATTACGGGAATTGTCCGACGGCATGCTGATGAACATCAAGGTGGATGGCCCCGGCGCAACAGCCGCCTATGAAGCCGGCAAGAAAGCCTTCTTTACCCGCAAGGGGCAATTGAACTTTGCCTGCGCAACTTGCCATGTACAAAATGCTGGTGTGCGCCTGCGTTCCGAGTTGCTTTCCCCTGCGGTGGGTCACGCCGTACACTGGCCGGTATTCCGTGGCGGTGATAATCTGGTCACTCTGCAGCAACGCTACCAGGGCTGCTATACCCAGGTTCGCGCCGTACCCGCGGCGCAGGGCAGCGCGGAGTTCAACAATCTGGAGTATTTCCACTCCTATCTGTCCAACGGCTTGCCGATGAAAGCCAACGTCTTCCGCAAGTAAAACAAGCCGGAGTCATCAAGGCCTGGATTTTTCTCCAGGCCTTTTTTATTCGATGCTTTATGCGGAACAGTATGTATCGCTACGCACAATCATCTGCCGCAAATGGCTCATAGCTACCATTTACCGTTACTGCCGGGGAATTGACAATCAACCTTGCAAGCCTGAACCCCAAACGAGGAGAACAACACCATGATGAACCGCCGTGAATTTCTGCAAATGCTGGCTGTGGCTGCGGCCTCAGGGATGGCGATTGACAGCAAAAAAGCGCTGGCTGGCGATGCGGATTTTTATGATCTGCCCAAGTTCGGCAATGTCTCGTTGA
>CAZVBY010000051.1:0-12662 GCA_964625895.1 uncultured Thiobacillus sp. | reverse complement strand
CGGTCTGGATGCTGGCGTAGCCGGTGAGCATGAGGATGCGAATTTCCGGGTGCAGTGTCTTGAGTTGAGAAATGAGTGCGAGGCTGGTTTCGCGTTCCAGCTTGAGGTCGAGCACGGCGGAGCGGAAGGGGTGCAGGCTGGCGAGCGCAAGCGCGTCGGTGCGATTGGCCGCGATATGCGCTTCGATATGGTGACTCGCCAGCGAGGCGGCCAGCACGCGCGAGAAAATGGCGTCGTCTTCGACAATCAGCAAGGGGGATAGCCAGGCGTTCATGGCTTAGCGCCTATTCAGTAGGAATTGGGTGCGCGACGGCGGCATGATTCAATTCCTACTGAAATAGGCGCTAAGCGCCTCCAATGGAATCCAGACCGACACGCGGGCGCCGCCGCTTTTACGCTCGTGCCAACTGACCTGCCCGCCCAGACGTTCGATGCTGGCATTGGACAGGAACAGGCCAATGCCCAACCCGTTTTTGCTTGATTGGCCGGGCTTGAGCAGGGCTTCGCGGGCGGGCGCCGGCCCGGCGCCGCTGTCCAGGATGTCGATGCGCAAGCCATCCTGCTTCTCCATTTGCGCGCGCCGGCCCTCAAGACAAACCTGGCCGGGCGCGGCATCTGCGGCGTTGTTCAATAGATTGAGCAAGGCCTGATCGAGACTGGCAGGGGGAGAAATGCCAACGTCCTCGCCTTGCCACGTTGCGCGGACGTCGACACTGGGGCGCAGCAGTCGCCAGTCATCCACCAGCTTGGCAAGATAGTGACCCGCATCGATCTGTCTCGTCGCGGAGCCGGCCTGCGCGGTGCGTGAAAGCTCTCTTAGCAGGTTGCGGCAGCGATCAATCTGCGTCGCCATGAGTTGCAGGTTTTCTTTTTGCGGCGGCCTGCTTTCTCCGGCCAGCAAGCTTTCATTGAGCAAGGCCAGAGTGCTGAGCGGCGTGGCGAGTTCATGCGCCGTACCGGCCGCCACCAGGGCGACGGCGACAACCTGTTCGTTGCGCAGGGTTTCTTCGCGGGCAGCGGCCAATGCGGCTTCCTGATCGCGCAACTGGTCGCGGAGTCGCACCACGAAAAACACGACCACGCCGACGCTGGCGGCAAAAGTGAACCACATGCCGGAAACATGCAGGTAAAAGGCCTTTTCCGGCGGAATGTCGAGCGGCAGGTTGAAATAGGCAAGCAAGGTGTAAGCGGCCACCGCCAGGCCGCCCGCCAGCCAGGCCAAACCTGGGGGCAGGAGCAAGGCCCCGATGACGACGGGCAGCAACAGCAGTGACACGAAGGGATTGGCCCAGCCACCGGTGTACAGCAATAAAACCGTCAGTCCAGCCAGGTCGGCCAGCAATTGCATGAAGATTTCGACGGGATGCGGAGCTTGCGGTTGTTTCCGACGCAGCGCGGTAAAGGCATTCAACCCCGCCAGCAAGGTGAGCGTCACGCCCATGGCGAGCCAGGGCAGTTTGACGCCGATGCCGAATTGCGACCACAGCATCAGCGCCAGCAAGCCGGCCAGGGTCAGGTTGCGCAGCCAGAACAGGCGTGAAAGGGGCGAAGGGGAAGAATCGACAGGCGACATACTCGCCATTTTACTGATGCGCCCCCTGTTTGCCTGCGGCAACATGTCGCATTCCGCGAATTCCTCCCGACGCGAACAATGCAGACTTTTGTCTGGGAGACATGTCATGCGTCTGAAGTGGATCGCTGCCGGTTTGGCGCTGGGGTTTGCGCCGGCCTCGCAAGCGGAGGAAATTTTTTCCATGCCGGATATCGTCGTGCAGGGTGCGCGTGCGCCCGCCGTGGGCGAGACACGTCTGCGGCCGGATGGCGGGACAGGCACGGTAACCAATGACCTGGCTGGCTGGTTGAAATCCGCCCCGGGCGTGCAGGCTGTCGCGGCAGGCGGCGTGTCGAGTCTGCCGTCGATACGCGGTTTTTCAGACGAACGCCTGAGCACGCGCATTGATGGCATGGAAATTTTCGCCGCTTGTCCGAATCATATGAATCCGGCGCTTTCCTACCTGGGTACTGGCCAGGTGGAAGAGGTGCGCATCTATCGAGGCGTCAGTCCGGTGAGTGCGGGTGGCGATGCGATTGGCGGATCGATTCAGGTCAAGACGAAAACCCCCGGCTTCGTGAAAGCCGGGGAAAAACCCAAAGTCAGCGGAGAAGTCGGCGCAAGCTATCGCAGCAATGGCGATGTGCTGTCAGGCAACCTGCGTGCTGACTACGCCAGTGAACGCTTTGTGATGGGCTACGCCGGCACGACGGCAGATGCGGATAACTATCAGGCAGGCAAGGATTTCAAGCATTACACGTTTACCGGCCGGGCCGGTCATGCGCTGGATCGGGACGAAGTGGGATCCAGCGCCTACGGGTCGACCAACCACGTCCTCAGCCTGGCATGGCGACCGGATGCCGCCAGCCAGTTTGAATTCAAATACCTGCGTCAGGAGATTCCGTTCGAGAATTTTCCCAACCAGCGCATGGACATGACACATAACCAGAGCGACAAATTCAATCTGGCCTACAGCGGGCAATTTACCTGGGGGAAATTAAAGGCGCAGGCGTTCCACGAGCAAACCGGGCATGAGATGGATTTTGGCGCAGACAAACGCTTCTGGTATGGGCCGGCTTCTGGCGGCAGCAACCCGCCCGGCGGCAACGCCACACCCTGTGCGCCGATTGGCCCGACCTGCGCCGCCGGGATGCCCATGTATACCGATGGCAAAAACAACGGTTTGTCCCTGAGCGGCGAGATTGCGCTTTCCGCGCAAGACAGCCTGCTGATTGGCGCGGATTACCGCGCACAGCGGCTGGATGACTGGTGGACCCCCTCCGGCGCGATGATGTGGCCTGGCACGTTCTGGAATATTCGCGATGGCAAGCGGGACCGTTATGCGCTGTTTGGCGAATGGAAAACCCATCGCGGGGCATGGCGGCACACGCTGGGGGTGCGGCATGAAACCGTCAAAATGGATACGGATGATGTGCAGGGCTACAAAACGGTCCTGGCAGGCCCGCCGATGCCGGGAACCGATGTTGGCAACCAGATTGCCGACAGCACGGCATTCAATGCGCGTGCTCACGGCAAGACCGACCACAACTGGGATTTGTCCTGGCTGGCGCGCTACAGCCGGGATACACAGGCCGACTATGAAGCCGGGCTGGCGCGTAAAACACGGTCGCCAAGCCTCTACGAACGCTATACCTGGTCAAGCTGGCAGATGGCTGCGTTCATGAACAATTTCGCCGGAGATGGCAATGGTTATGTCGGGGATATCGACCTGAAGCCGGAAATCGCCTACACCGCGCATGTTGCGGGGGCGTGGCGCGGCGTTGATGGGGCGTGGCGCGTGAGGCTCTCGCCCTACATCAGCCATGTTGAGGATTACATGGATGCGGTCTGTATTTCCGGATGCGTGTCGAACAATTTCCGGGTGCTGCGCTATGCCAATCATGAGGCCAGACTCTATGGCCTGGACGTGGAAGCGGAAACGCGGCTTGTACGTCATGCGTCTTGGGGCGATTGGTCCTTGAGCGGGTATGCCGGCTATACGCGCGGGCGGAATCTGGATATGGATGACAATCTCTACAACATCATGCCGCTCAACGCCAGGCTAGCCCTCAAGCAAAATCTCGGCGGCTGGGAAGGACGGATCGAGGGTGAGTTTGTTTCGGCAAAGGACAAGCGTTCTGCGGTGCGCCAGGAAATGGCGACCAATGGTTATGCGCTGATGCATTTGCGCGGCGCTTATCAATGGAAGCAGGCAAAACTCGAGTTTGGCGTGGAGAACGTCTTCGACCGCGGTTACGACCTGCCACTGGGCGGCGCCTATGTGGGACAGGGAACGACCATGACCATCCCGCCCCTGCCCAATCAGCCGCGATGGGGCACGCCCGTGCCTGGGCCGGGCCGGTCTCTGTATGTTGGCTTGAATTACAGTTTGTAATGACCTGCGGGGGTCATTTTTCCGGCGGCGATGCCTTCTCCAGCAAGTGCATCAGCAACGCGCGCAGACGGGCGGGGCGTACGGGTTTGTGCAACACCGTCATGCCGGCTTCGCTGATGCGCTGTAGCGTTTCCGGTGCGGTATCGCCCGTCAGGATCAGCGCCGGCAATTGCGGACCAAAGCACAAGCGCAGGTAGTTGACGATCTCGATGCCGTTGGCGTCTCCTGGCAACCGGTAATCCGTGATCAGCAGATCTGGCTTGCGTCCCAGGCTGCTTAGCCAGTCCACGGCCTCTTCCACGTTACGCGCGGTGATCAGTTCGATACGCCAACTATCGAATAACTCCTCCATGGCACGCAAAATCGGCTCCTCGTCATCGATGAGCGCCACCAGTCTGCCTTCCAGCCGGGTTTGCGCGGGCGCGGGCAGGTGTTTCGCGTTCTGTTCCGTCTCGCGGCTTGATCCGAGGGGAACTTCCACGCCAAAGATCGAACCCTGACCGGGCAGGGAACGCAAGTGCACCCGCTGGCCGAGCAGACGCGCCAGACGCGAGACAATGGCCAGTCCGAGCCCAAGCCCCTTGTTGCGGTCACGCGCGGGATTGCCAAGCTGCACGAATTCCTGAAACACAACTTCCTGCGCGTTTTCCGGGATGCCCAAGCCAGTGTCAATGACCTGGATCAGCGCATTGCGCCCGCGCTTGCGGCAGGCAATCAATAGGCCGCCATCGTTGGTGTAGCGGATGGCATTGGACACCAGATTGAAGAGGATGCGTTCCAGCAGGACAGGATCGGTATGCAGCGTCAGCGCACAAGGACGCACCTTGAACCGGAGACCTTTTTCCCGCGCGACCCCGCCATATTGCTGGCGAATGCGGTCGAACAGGCGATTGGCCGGGAAATGCGTCATGTTGACCTCGAGCACGCCCGCGTCCAGACGTGAAATATCGAGCAGCGAATTGAGCAGGGTTTCCATGGTGGAAACCGAGGCATCGATATGATCGGCCAGCGCCTTGATGTCCGGGTAACGCGGATGCTCTTTCAGCGCGCCGGCGAACAAGGCCAGCGCATGCAGCGGCTGCCGCAAGTCATGGCTGGCGGCGGCGAAAAAGCGCGACTTGGCGATATTGGCGCGTTCCGCCTCTTCTTTCTTGGCCGCCAGGCCGGATGTGGCTTCGGCAATGCGCGCCTTCATGTTGAGCTGGCTGGCCAATAATGTTTCGGCAAGGCGGTTGATGCCTTGCTCCAGTCTTTCGGTTTCCTTGCCGGCGGAAACAGCGAGCCGCGTGGCCAGTTCGCCGCGGGCGATGCGGTCGACCGCGTCCGCAGCCAGGCTGATGCGAGTCGCCAGCCGTTTGGACAGTTGCCAGGCAGCAAACAAGGTGAGCAGCAGGGCAACCAGGATGAGCGCGAGTGCCTGGGTGATGACCTGTCGTTGGGCGGTGGCAACCGGGGTCACGCTCAGGCCAGCCATCACATAGCCGACAATCTTGCGCGAGGATGCTTCGGGATCGGCGAATTCCGGTGAATCGGTGCTGAAGGACGTATCAGGCAGCAGGATTGGCCGCATGGCAAACCAGGCATCTTCGTGGCGAATCACTTGCCCAACCGGGATAGGCGTTTTGGGCAGGTTTTTTTCGGCCAGCCAGCCGCAGCGGGCGAGCACCACATGATCGATATCGCAGGCTCGGGCATAGTCCAGGCGCAAGGCGGCACGTTCACGACTGAGCGTCTGAGCGAGCAGGGAACGATTGCCGCTGATCATGGCGTATTCAACCGCGGTTGCCAACGCTTGCGAGGCAGTCAGCAGATGGGTCCTTGCGTCGCGCTCGGCTTCAATCACCTGTAACCGGGCAAAATAAGCCGTCAGCAAAACGGCGATCAGTAGCGCGGGTAGCAGGCCGATCAGCAACATCCGGGTCTGGAGGGTGTTCAATCGGTGCAGCCCGGACTGGTTGGAAAAAATGCGGGCGAGATTGCTGCGCAAGCCACTGACAGAGGGGAAGCTCATGAACCCGAATTTCCCATCAACAAACCGCCAGGGTTACCTGGCTAGCCGGATTTGCCGGCATCCTCAAGGCGACTCAAGGCGTTGACATCCAGCCCCAGCTTGCGCGCGGCAAGCATGGCTTCCACGCGGTTGCTGGCCTTGAGCGCCCGCAGGATGGCGCTCATGTGAATTTTGACGGTGCCCTCCGATAGCCCCAGTTCCTGACTGATGATCCTGTTGGTCTTGCCTTCGACCAGCCGCTTGAGCACCGAAAGCTGTCGACAGGTCAGATGCGGCAATCCGGGGATGTGCGCCAGCGCGTCTTCCTCCGGGCAGGGGTCTTCGAGCCCGGGTGGCCGGTACAGCCCGCCTGCCAGCACCTGCTCCAGCGCCTCCAGGATGATCTGGCTGGACGAGGATTTTGGGATATAGCCGAGTGCGCCGGCGTCCAGCGAACGGATCATGTCGGCACGCGCCTCGCTGGCGGAGATGATCACCAGCGGAATTTGCGGAAAAGCCTGTCGAAACTGACTCACGGCCTCATGCCCGTCCATGCCGGGCATGTTCAGATCCACCAGCGCCATGTCCAGATCCGGATGCCGCTCGGCCTGGTCGAATAATGAAGGATAGTCGTGGACATCGATGATCTCGGCCTGCCCGGATAATTTCGACAAAACGTGCCTCACCCCTTCCCTGAACAGCGGGTGATCGTCGGCCAGCACTATTTTCATGGTTCTTCTCGGGTTTGCCGCCCGTGTTTATTCTGGATGAAAAAAAGCCAATTCAGGCCACCGGAGGGCGCCGACCTATTACTTTAGTTATATATGCAAACCCATTTTCCCCGCGTAGGATGCAGGCATGGGCTGACTGATTTCGATTGGTCGGCTGCCAGTTCTCCGCAACGAGACGACGAAAGTCGTCTTCTCCGGTTTGCCGGGTGGTTCGCCACCCGGTTTTTTTTCACATTTTTTCACCCGGCAACGTTCCATGACCCATTTGCCGGTTGCACACCCTGCCGTTCCGTTGAATCATCCGGATTGCACAGCGATGAGTGTTTGATTTTATAGACAACTGACGGATTGCGCGAGGAATGAAAAAAATTACCGAAAAACCAAATTTGACGGAAATCCGGCTGGATTCGGAATGGCTGTGCCAAGGGCGCCTGCTTCATGCCCGGCGGGATACGGTGCGTCTGCCTGACGGCAAGACTTCCACACGTGAGTTTATCGTGCACCCCGGCGCGGCAGTGATCCTGCCGGTGTTCGACAACGGCGATGTGTTGCTGGAACGCCAGCATCGATACCCCTGCGGGCGGGATTTCATCGAGGTGCCCGCTGGCAAGCTCGATCCCGGCGAAGCGCCGGAAATTTGCGCCCGGCGTGAGCTGATCGAGGAAACCGGATTTCACGCTGGGGAAATGCAATTCCTGTTCGAGTTCTATCCGGCCATTGGTTATTGCAACGAGATCATGTACTTCTTTCTGGCGCGCGACCTTGAGGAGGTTGGCCATGCGCGTGATCATGATGAATTCCTGGAAATCCTTCGCGTGCCATTTGATGAGGCCATGGACATGATCCGGGTCGGACAAATCTGCGAAACCAAGACGACGACCGCGTTGTTCTGGTGGGACAAGGTCAGAAGCGGGCAATGGCGCATTTGACGAACGGAATGTAAAAACTCCGCGGCCTGCCGATTCAACCTGCATGGATCAACAGGCCCGCGAAAAAAAACAACTTACAGGCGCCAACCGGCTGATATGCCTGATGGCGGGGGTTTGCCTGACTTCGGCTGGCGGCCCGGAGGCGGCCGGCCAGCAACCCTTGCTGGGAGTCAGCGCGACGGTTGTGCGCAGTTGCCGGGTTGATTCGAAAGATGTCGTGGCTTCCGCCCGCGATCCGCTTGCCCAGGCCCTTCGTGGCCAGGGCGTGGACTGTGGCAGGCCGGTACCCCATCAGGTCAGCATCCAGACATTCAACCCCCAGTCGGCGCCCGAGAATCGGGCCGATACAGCGCAGGATGGCCTTGTCGTCACCTTGATTTTCTAGCCCGGATATTTCACCAGATCGCGGGAGGGGGGCGTAAAGATGCCGCAAATTGGCCGCCAACACCCGCGAAGGCCGACGGTGCAAACTGGATTTGCGGTTGATTGCCTGCCATGCCTTGATCCATGCTTATCTCCATACTATTCAGACCGGTCTGGTGAAATATCCGGGCTAGAACACGATTCCCTGCTCCAGCCGCCTTGTGGCGGACATTCTTTTTTGATTCGAACGATCCGTCCTGACTGCCTTGGCATGGCTTGCCACGGACAGAACACCCTCAACATACCAGGGGTCCCTGGTTCGTTTTCCTCAACCCTACGCTCGCATCGCCCGGCAGTGAGTTTGCCGTCTGTCCTGCTGACGAACGGCACGCTCGGTCCCTAAACTTTTCCCCGGAGTGTCCGATAGCCTCGACGGTAGTCGAGGACATTTTTGAGCCTATTTCAGCAGGAATTATTGGCAGCAACGCACCATTCAATTCCTGCTGAAATAGGCTCTAGTCCGGATGCAAAAAATCAACTTCTGGAGAATGGCATGAAGAACCTGTTCAAATTGGCCTCAGTGGCATTGGCGTTGTCCACCACGGTTGCATACGCTGGCCCGTCCCCGCAGACGGGCAGTTTCAATGTCACGGCCAGTGTGGCGAGAAGCTGCAATATCACCGGCACCAGTGATGTGGCGTTTGGTGCGTATGACCCCGCTGACGCCAATTTCTCCTCGCCGCTCGATGCCAGCGGCAGCGTGACGGTGCGCTGCACCAAGAACACTACCTATGATATTGCCCTGGGCCAGGGGGCCAACGCGGCTTCTGGCTCCACCTGCGCTGCGCCGTTGCGCCGCATGGCTTCGGGCACCGAGCGCCTTGCCTATGGCCTGTTTTCCGATGCGGGCCGAACGACGGCCTGGGGCTGCGATGCCTCCAACGATGTGACCCGTACCGAAACGGTGGGCCCCAGCTCCCCGGATACGGTGACGGTCTACGGCCGTATTCCGGCGGGACAGGATGTGGCGGACGGTAGCTATTCGGATACAGTGACCGTGACCGTTTCGTTCTGACCTGTAACGCATTTGCCCAATGCGCGGCCCGCCTCAGGCGGGCCGTTTTTCGTTCAGGACAGACGCCTGCTAACATCCACCCATGAAAAAATTTCTCTGGTTTTTTGTATGGCTCTTGGCCGGTTTGCAGGCGCCTTCCCATGCTGGGCAGTTCAGTGTCAATCCGGTGCGGGTGGAACTGGACCGTGGAAATGCCATTGCCGCGCTCAAGGTCAGCAACCAGGGTGACCAGCCGGTCACGCTGCAAATCAAGCCATTTTCCTGGACGCAAGAGCTTGGGCAGGATGGTTTGACGCCCAGCCGCGACTTGTTGGCCTCGCCGCCGTTATTCACGCTTGCTCCAGGCGCCGAACAATTGGTTCGCGTGGGCTTGCGGGTTTCTCCGGTGGCAGACCGGGAACTCACTTATCGCCTCCTGTTCGAGGAAGTGCTGGCCCCTGCGGCAACGGACTTCAGGGGATTGCGCATCGCGCTCAACATCTCGATCCCGGTGTTCGTTAAGGACAGTGCGGCGTTGAAAGCTTCCCCCGCGTGGCGTCTGGTACGCACCGCCGCTGGCATCGAAATCCAGGCCAGTAATGCGGGCCAGGCGCATTTCCGCGCCAGCAGAATCCATCTGATCTCCCCCGCAGGCAAGCCATTGGCGAGCCTTGAGGGCAACTTCTACGTATTGCCGGGGAAGTCGCGTGCCTGGTCGGTCAGACTTCCCTTGTCGCCAGCTTCCGGCATGTATCGGCTGGAGATTGAAACCGATGCGGGCAAGGAAAGCCTTGAAAAGACGCTGGAGTAGTTTCTGGCTTTTCTGGCCCGCCGTGTTGATGACGAGTGCACTTTTCGCTGCGAAAGCTGCGGCAGGCCCAGCCAATGCGATGGAAAGTCTTGTGGCGGTGGAACTCAACCAGCGCAATGTCAGTCAGGGTGCGGTGGTGCTGCTGGAGCCTGATGGATCGGTCTGGCTGCGCGCGGACGATCTCTTCCGCTGGCGCATCCGCCCACCGGCCGGCATGGGGCAGATGCACGAGGGACAGAACTGGTTTCGCTTGAATGATCTGCCAGGCACACGCTTTTCGCTCGATGCGGTCAGGCAGGTTTTGAAGGTGACGGCAGACGCCAGCGCGCTGCTCGCATCAAGCCCGCAAAGCCTTGCCCGCGCTCGGCCGGTGTTGGCGGAAACGGGTGTGGGCGGTTTCCTCAATTACGATTTTTTCGGCCGGGCATCGCCCCAATCGAGCGGCGAGGGAGCGCAATTTGAACTGGGGCTGTTCAATCGCTGGGGCGTGGGACTCAATACGCTGGCGTTCAAGGAAGGCTTGGCCGGAGGCCGGGGTGTTCGCCTGGAAACGGCCTGGATTCAGGACTGGCCGGAAAAGCTGACCCGTTTTCAATTGGGCGACAGCCTGTCCCGTACGGCCAGCCTGTTTGGCGGCGTCACCCGCTTTGCCGGCATTCAGTATGGCACCCGCTTCGCCACGCAGCCGCAACTCGTCACCACGCCCTTGCAACAGGTATCCGGTGAAACCACGCTGCCTTCCGTGGCGGAAATCTACGTCAACAACAATCTGATCCAGCGGCGGGATATTCCGGCGGGTGGATTCACCTTAACGGACATTCCGGCCATCAGTGGCAGCGGCGAGGTGACGGTGGTGGTCAAGGATGTCCTGGGCCGCGAGCAGATCATCAGCCAGCCGTTCTATGCGTCGCCCAGCCTGCTGGCGGAGGGGCTTTCTGATTTCTCCTTCGAACTGGGCGCGGAGCGGGAAAATTTTGCCAGTCGCAGCGCCGATTACGGCAAGGCGCTGGCATCGGCCACCTGGCGCAAAGGGTTAACCAATCGCCTGACTGCGGAAACGCACGGCGAATGGACAAAAGATCATGTCAGCATCGGCGCCGGCGGGGTATGGCGTTTGCCGCGTTATGGTGTGCTGGGCCTGGGGCTGGCAGGAAGCTCCTCGGATGCGGACAGCGGCGTGCTGGGCACGCTTACCTACGAGTACAGCCGCAGTGGTTATTCTGTGGGCTTGCGTCAGCAGTGGGCAGGTAACGGTTATCGTCAGCTTGGTCTTGACGACGGAAAGACGCTGCCGGCCAGTCAGACCAGCGTGTTTGGCGGCTTGTCGCTTGGCCGCGCGGGCAATCTGACGCTGGGCTATTTCAAACAGGACAAGCGCGGCGAAGCAGGTAACGAATTCATGACGCTGAGCTATCAGCATGGTCTGCCGTGGCGTGGCAGTCTGTTGCTCAATTATGTGCAGGCGTTTAGCGGAGAAAAAACCAAGTCCGCGACACTGGCGTTGACCTTTCCGTTTGGCGAGCGCAATACCCTCAGCTACCAGCATCGCAACGACCTGAGACGAGAAGGGGATGCGGATGCGCATTACCTGACGCTGCAGCAGAGCCTGCCCGCTGGTGAGGGCTGGGGCTGGCGGCTGCAGTTGTCCGATCGTGAGGAGAACGATTTGGGCATCGCCTATCAGGGCCGGTACGGTACCTATATGGCCGATGTGTTGCAACGCAGCGAAGGCGCGACGGCTAGCCTCGCCGCGCGTGGTGGCCTGGGTTGGCTGTCAGGAAAATTATTTGCCAGCCGTGTCATTGATGAGAGTTTTGGCGTCGCGGACGTTGCCGGTTTTTCGGGTGTGCGGGTCTACGTGGAAAACCAGCTGATGGGCAAAACCGGGGAGGACGGCAAGCTGTTGCTGCCGGAGCTGAGGGCATACGAAGAAAACGATATCCGTATCGATCACCGCGACCTGCCCATGGAGTCGGACATCCCGACCCTGCGCCAGAAAATTGCCCCACGTTTCCGAAGCGGCGCGCGGATCGAGTTCCCGGTCAGGCGCCTGCGCTCTGCCTTGCTGTCGCTGTTTCAGGAGGATGGACAGCCGTTGCCGTCCGATGCGCGAGTGCGCAACGCAGCAGGAAATACGTATTATTCTGTCGGCATCAACGGGCTGGTTTACGTGGACGACATGGATGACGAAACGGTGCTGGTGGCGGAATACCAGGGGCGCACATGCCAGGCGACGGTACGCCTGCCAGCAACGCGCGAAGCGCAGCCCGATCTTGGCCCGCAGATTTGCCGGGAGGCCAAACAGTGAGTCGCTGGCCCGGTTTGCTGTTAGGCATGATGATATGCGCCCAGGTAAACGCCGCCGACTGTACGATCACCCTTCCCACGCTTAATTTTGGCAGCTACGACCCCTTGCTTGCGACCAACACGGACAGCTCGGCTGTCGTGCGGGTGACGTGTATGCGTACGGTGTTTCCCGCGGAAACGGTCGGCTACACCCTGACTTCGTCGATCGGGAATGGATCTGGCTATGCCGCACGGAGAATGGTCAGCGGCACGGAAGTCCTGAATTACAACATTTATACCGACGCTGTGAGAACGCAGGTCTGGGGAAACGCAACTGCCGGCAGCGTTGCCATCACGGGTTCTTTTACCTTGAATAGCGGCAACCCAATCCGAAGAAGTAACCACACCTTGTATGGGCGTATCCCGCCCTTGCAGAATGCGGCAGCGGGGAATTACGCCGATACGCTCATCGTCACGCTGACCTTCTAGGCCAGGTTCGGCGCCAGCCATTTCTCCGCCGTCTCGACATCCCAGCCCTTGCGGCGGGCGTA
>CAZVBY010000050.1:0-12766 GCA_964625895.1 uncultured Thiobacillus sp. | reverse complement strand
CGGGCATTTCTCGTGCCAAACGCGGCTCCCGGAGAGTTTTTCAACAGCCTGCTAGGGCATGTTCGCCCAGCAATTCGCCAATATGCCCCAGCAGCACTGTTTCCTGGAAAGGTTTGCCAAGATAGACATCGACGCCGATATCCAGCGCGTGCTTGCGATGCTTGTCGGCGGTGCGGCTGGTGATCATGATGATGGGGACTTGTTTTAACTTGTGGTCGTTGCGCATGACGCGAGCCAATTCGAAACCGTCCATGCGCGGCATTTCAACGTCGAGCAGGACAATATCCGGTGTCAGATCCTGCATCTTTTCCAGCGCATCCACGCCGTCCTTGGCGGTGTCGACGCGATAGCCTTCGCGCGACATCAAGCGGCTGGTGATTTTACGGACGGTCAGCGAGTCATCCACCACCATCACCAGTGGCGCCTGAACGGTGTCTTGTGTCGATGCGGCAATGACAGGAGCGGGGGTTGACACCGGCATGTTTGCTGACTGGGCCAGTGCGCGCATGGCGAGTGGTACAGGGTTGAGGATGAGCATGATTCGACCATCGCCGCGCACTGTCGCTCCGGCAATCCCGCTCAGGCGCGCCACTTGCGGACCGATGTTCTTGACCACGATTTCGCGAGCGCCTTCCACGGCGTCCACCAGCAGAGCGGCGTGTGAACCGCCGCTCTTCATCAGAACGACTGTGTTGAAGCGCTGCACCTCGTGCATGATTTCTGTCTGGCCTAGCAGCCGTGGCAGGTAAAACAGCGGATAACGATTGCCGCGCCACTCGATGGCGCCTGCGGACAGAGCAGCCTCCAGGTGGGCAGGCTTGAGTTCCTGCACCTGCTCCACCATCGTTGCCGGCAATGCGTATTCCTGCTTTCCGGCCTGAACGATGACCGCCTGTGTCACGGCCAGCGTGAGTGGCAGGAAAATGTCGAATCGCACGCCCTTGCCGTGCTCGGTGGCGATTTCGATGCGTCCGCCCAGCGCCGAGATCTCGCTTTTGACCACATCCATGCCCACGCCGCGACCGGCCACTTCGGTGACCTCGTCGGCGGTGGAAAACCCCGGCACGAAAATCATGTGTGCAAGCTGGTTTGCGGAAGGTTCGACACCAACGCTCAGCAGATTTTGCGCAATGGCTTTTTTGTGAATTCGATCCAGATCAAGCCCTACGCCATCATCTGACAGGGTCAGCAGCATTTCGTTGCCTTCCTGACGTGCTTCGATGCGGATTTCGCCGAACTCCGGCTTGCCGGCTGCGGTACGCGTGACCGGCAGTTCCAGGCCGTGGGCCACGGCGTTGCGCAGCAGGTGTTCCAGCGGCGCGACGATTTTCTCCAGCACGCCACGGTCGAGTTCCAGCTCGCCATTGCGGATTTCCAACTGGGCGCGTTTGCCAAGCGTTCGCGCTGTCTGGCGTACGATGCGATGCAGGCGTTCGGAAACACTTTGCAGCGGCACCATGCGGATGCGCAGAAGGTTTTGCTGAAGTTCGCGGTTCATGCGCGCTTGCTGGACCAGCGCGGCATCGGCGGCGTCCAGTTGCACGGCGAGATTCTGGTGCACCGTGGAGATGTCGTGCACGCTTTCAGCGAGGAAGCGAGTGACTTCCTGGAAGCGGGTGAAGCGGTCGAATTCGAGCGGGTCGAAATCGCTATTGCCGCCCTGGCTATGGAAGGTGGCCTGCATCTGTGCCTCGGCCTGAATCTCGACTTCGCGCAAATGATTTTTGAGTCGGCGCAATGCCTCGGACAGTTCAGTGACTTGCCGCTTGACGGCGAACATTTCGTTTTCGATGCGTGAGCGGGCAATTGCGGTCTCGCCGGCTTCGTTGACCAGGCGATCGACCCAGTCGGAGCGCACGCGCAGCATCATGCCCTCTGCCTGCGCGGTGTGCTGCGGCCTGGATTGAACGGGAGATATATTTGCCCCGGATTCGGCGGGCAGCAGCACGCCGGTTTCGCCGGTCGCCGTTTCGCTGTGTGTGGTTTCGGCCGCGGCGTCCACCGTGGCTTCTGGTGCAAGCCGCCCTTGATGCAGGCGATCGACATCGTTGGCCATGCGGTCGAACTGGTTTTCCAGCGTATCGAACACACTGGAATCTGCGATCAGGCCGTTTTCCAGCACGGCGATGACGCGTGATTCCATCAGATGCGTCAGTTCGCCCAGCCGCATGGCGCCAGCCATGCGTGCGGAGCCCTTGATGGTGTGCAGCACCCGTCGCAGTGCGGATGGCGCATCGGTGTGATCAGGGTTGGCTTTCCATTGACGCAGGTTCTCGGCGGCCTGCGGGATCAGGTCGCTGGCTTCTTCGAGGAAGATCGGCAGCAATTCGGCGTCAATTTCGTCATTGACCTGGCGTTGTTCGAATACCGGCATGGCCTGACGCCTGGCTTGTGCTACCAGGTCTTCCAGCCGGGCTTCTTCGGCGGGTGGTTCGTCGACACTGCCTTGCGTGGCGGCGATGGGGTTGTCGGCATGCGCGCTGATAGGGGCCTCGATTGGCGGCTCGGTTGCGGCGTCCGATTCATGTGTCGACAAAGCCTCGGCGGGAAAATCGGTTGCTTCCCCGGACGGGATTTCCTGTAAGTCCTGTTCGCTGTTTGTGAATGGCGCTTTCTCGAATTCCGTCAGTTGCGTTGCATCGGAATCGGGCAGGCTTTGTTCGAGCTGCAAAATGGCCAATTCGCGGATCAGTGACTCGGCGGGCAGTGGCGAGGCATTCGCATGGATATTGTCGATCATGCCGGCGATCCGTGACAGAGCGTCACGTACCGTGGCTTGTGCCGGGTACGGCAATTCTTTGTCGCCCAATGCCTTGAGGTAGGTTTCAACGGCGTGGGCCAGTTCAGCCAGGGCAAAGAAACCAGTCGTGCCGGCAATGCCGGCAAGCGTGTGCACGCCACGGCGGGCGATATCGCTGACGCTTTGGGTGGCGCCGGATGACAGGCTGTCGGCTTCGTCACGCATGATGCGCGACCATTGGACCGATTCATCCCGGAAAATCGCGTACAGGCCGGGCGAAAGCCGGATGCCGGCGATGAGGATATCTTCTTGCTCGGCTGTTTCCGTCGGCGTCGTTGTCTCAGGCGTGTTGTTTGTCGTTGTGTCTGATGTGGCTTGAATGGCGATATCCGGTGTATTCGGCGTGTCCTGCGTTGCGCCTGTATCAAATGTAGCTTCTGTTTGCGGAGTGGTTGATTCTTTCACCCGTGCCTCGCCATGGGCGAGGGCGGCTGCACGCGCCAGCAATGTCGTGGCGTCGATGACGGCGCGGCTGTCGCCGTTCAGCCGAGAAACCCAAGCATCAAACAAATCGTGTGCGTCGATGACCGTGTCGAGCAGCGCTTCGTTGGCAGGCCGATCCTCAGCCAGCCAGGTGTTCATTAATTGCTCCAAACCCCAGGCGACTTCGCCAAATGCTTCCAGGCCGACCATGCGGCCGCTGCCTTTCAAGGTATGGAATGCGCGCCGGATGGTCGTGAGATCTTCACGGCTGTTTTGTTGGCGGCGGCATTGTTCCGCCGCTGTGTCCATGGTTTGCAGCACTTCGCTGGCTTCTTCGAGGAAAATTTCCAGCAATTCACGATCAAGCTCGGGCGCGGGCTCTCGGGCTTCGATGCAGTCGCTTGCGATGGCAGCGGGTTCAGCGATTGCGGGTTCATTGGCAGCGATTTCTGTGGGCGCAACGTCGCGTGGCAAGCGCCCGGCTTGTGTCGTGTCCGTTTGTGTTTCCGTGAAGTCCGCCATCCCGGCAGCGACGGCGCCGGTTTCGGAACGCACTTCGTCGGATTCCTCGGCCACAGTGGCATCTGGGAAGTGGATGTCGTGTCCGGTCAATTGCGAGATCGCGGCCGCCAGACTCTCCCCGGGCTCAACGACACCGGCCATGCTGAGTGCATGTTCGACCGCGGACTTCAACTTTTTGTCTGCGATCAGATCGGCGTCGTGGCCCAGTTCAGTCAGGGCCGCGAAGAACTTTTTTTGGGTATCGGCGCCCCCCTTGTTTTGCCAGTCAAGATAGGAAGCGGCCACGGCTGCCTTGCGCGCCTCGAGTCCTTCTTCCACCGTGGCAATACTGTAGGCCTCGTTCAGTTCGGGCTCGGCGAGACCCAGGGCGGCGCGCACTGGCAGGAGAATTCGCGCGGCATCCTGGCGGCCTGCACAATGGGCATCAACGAACAGCCCCAGACTGGACAAGGCGTCCGCGACCAGGGTTTTCTCGGCATCGTTTGGCGTGCCTTCGGCTGTATAGGGTTTGATCATGGCGATGGCACGCTCCAGCAACTGCGAAGCATCATCTTGTTCCATCATCCCCAGTGCGCCGTGGATTTGTGCAACCAGCGCATCCACTCCCAGTAGGGACTTGCGTTCATCGGCATCGCGGAAGAAGGCATCGAGACTCTCTTCCAACTGATGCAGACTGCTGCCGATTTCGCGGCCGAGTTGAACCATCAGAGCGTGCTCAGCCGCTTTTCTTGAATTCGTGTCGAGCAGGTCCTGTGCATTGGCCTCCGCCTGGCCAGACAACGCGGCCCGGAGGCGGCGAATCTGGCTGTCCGCGCGAGCGGAAAAATCATGCTCGAAGATGTCTTCGTTGAGCGTGGCGTTTTGCAGGAACAACAGCGTGGTGGCAATTTCAAGACTTGCCGCTTCGCGCACGGCATTGTCCGGCCGTTCACATTCGCTGGCTGCCTGCTGGAGAGCCATGACGAGCGGAGGTAACGAACCGACCGGGAATGTTGACGCTTGTGACGCCAATGCCGACAGGACCGACGCGAAATCATTCACGGCGGCGACATGGCCTTCCGCCACCGCGCTCCAGTGACGGCGCGCATCTGCCAGGGTGCCTTTTATTGCTTCAAGGTGCGGCCGGGCCTTGGAAATCTGATCCGCGTTGAGTGCAGTCTGACGCGGCAAGTACTTTTCCAGCGCGAACGCCGAACGCACGGCTTGCGCCTCATTGCCAACCGACTTGCTCTTGGCAATAAAGAACAGCGCGTCACGCATGAGCCGCTCGGCGACTTGCGGTGAACCATCGATCAGACGCCGCATTTGCAGGTCGACGCGGGCAAGCAGTTGCTTGACATGAAAATCCGGCTCGACCCCCTTGTTTTGCAGTGCATCGATGAAGCCGACACAAGCCCACCAGAAGGTTCTGGCTGCCTGCGAAGAGACAGCGGCTTCGATCTGGGACAGCGATTTGCGCATGGCCGCCAGGCCGGCCTCCGCCTGCGTGCCGCGCAGGAAGGCCAGCAGGCCGCGCTGAAAACCGGCACGCGCGACTTTGGCGATTGAAGCGATGTCTGTGGTGCTGGCCTGCACGGAATTGTCATGCGTGGCGCGCACCTGCAGGTTGGGAAAGAACAGTTCCCCCTCAAACACCTGCTCCGCGCCGTTCAACTCGCGCAGTTTGCGGTAGGCCGGGAATAGCGCAAGCTCGCCCTGGCCGCGGCCTTCGGCCATGCGCGAGACCCACTTGAGCAAGGCCTCCAGCCCTTCCAGTACGGCGGGCAGCACATCGGCGCTGGGTACAGAGCCGGCATCCAGCGCCGACAAGGCCTCTTCCAGCGCAGTGGCGACAACCGCCGCGCCTTCCAGTCCAACCATGCGTAGCGCGCCGGTGGCCTGATGCGTTTCGTCGCGCGCCAGACGCAGGGCATTTTCCAGCGCACTGTCGGTTTGATAAGCCTGAATGCGATTGGCCGCGCTTTTCAGCGCAGCTTCGATATCGCCGCGTACCCAGTTAAGCGGGCCTGTGTCGAATTCCAGCATGGCGCTCATGACGTTTTCCTGTCTGTATGGGTTAAGCGAGTTTGAAACCGGAGACGGACTGTTTTAGCGTGTCGGCCAGCCGGGCCAGACCACCGATGGATTGCACCGTTTGTTGCGTGCCCTCGCTGGTCTGGGTGGAAATGGCGCGAATGTCCTGCATGGCCTCGGCTACCCTGGCGGCCGCTTCAGCCTGCGTTTGCGTGGTGCTGGAGATGTCTTCGATCAGGCCAGCCAGTTTTTTCGACACCACGCCGATCTCGTTCAGCGCCTGGCCCGTTGCGTCCGACAGCTTGGCGCCTTCGACGACGCCCTGAGTGGATATTTCCATCGCCGCCACGGTGTCATGGGTGTCGGACTGAATGGTTTTGACGATGGCGGCGATCTGCTTGGTTGCTTCCGCCGAACGTTCCGCCAATCGCTGCACTTCTTCGGCCACCACCGAGAATCCGCGCCCGGCTTCGCCGGCCGAGGCCGCCTGAATGGCCGCATTCAACGCCAGCACGTTGGTTTGTTCGGTAATGTCGGAAATCAGTTCAACGATTTCGCCGATCTCCTGGGACGATTCGCCCAGGCGCTTGATCCGCTTGGAGGTTTCCTGGATTTGCTCGCGCAGCGAGTTCATCCCGGCAATGGAGTTTTGCACGGCCTGCTGGCCCTTTTCCGCGGCTGTGAGGGATTGCTCGGCCACATGGGCGGATTCGGCGGCGTTGGCGGATACTTTTTGCACCGACTGGGAAATATCGACCACCGCCAGCGAGGTTTCCTCGATTTCCTGGGACTGTCGCTGTGCGGCTGCGGTCAACTGTTCGGAAACCCGGTTTGCTTCGCGCGTGGCGGTATCCAGTTGCACGGTGGCATTGTTGATGCCACGCACCAGTCCGCGTAGTTCCTCGACAGTGTAGTTGATCGAATCGGCGATGGCGCCGGTGATGTTTTCCGTTACGCTGGCATTGATGGTCAGGTTGCCTTCTGCCAGTTCGCCAAGCTCGTCCATCAGCCGGAGAATGGCCTCCTGATTGCGGCGGTTTTCCTCTTCGCTTTTGCGCGCGCGCGTCTTGGTTTCATTGATGTTGGCCATGCCCAGCAACACGAGGGCGGCCAGCGCGGTCAACGCGAAAAGGCCAGCCAGCACATAGGAAACGGAACCGGCGGTATCGTAGGTTTGGCTCAGCTCGTTTGCGTCCTTCAACAACTTGTCGCTTTCCTGAAACAGCGCCAGCGCGGCAGTCTTGGATTTGACCAGTTCCGGGGTATGTTTCAGCACGGCGCCAATCGCTGCGACGAGATTCGTGGTCTGATCCGTGACATCGGCGAGAATGCCGGCCGCATTGCCGCCGATGGCCGCGCTTTCCAATGCCACCACGGTGTTGCGGAAACCGGTGATGTCTTTTTCCAGTTGCACGAAAGTCGCTGGTGCGGGGTTGGCCGCAGCCCGCAGGGCATTGGCGTTCTTGGCGATGCGTTGGGTCAGCATGGTCAGTTGGTTGGCCTGCGCCACCATTCTTGAACTGGCGCCACCAGACAGCACGGCGGATGAAAGTTGCTCGGTCAATTCCTGCAAATCGTCCGACAGTTTGGCGATCGCCGTGATGTTCTTGTTGAAATCCAGCAAGGTCTTCTGGTTATTGCTGATGGACGCGGCCTGTGGCGCCAGCTTGGTCCAGCTGGCGGCGATTTTTTCCAGCACGGCCTGGGCATCCGCCGGGGAGGCTGGCGCTTCACCGCTGCCTTCACGCAGACCTTTGACCGTGGTGGCAAATTCGAGACGTTCCTTGTCGAATTCCTTGAATGCGGTTGCGTTGCCGGACACCGCCTGTTGCGCAAGGCTGGGCAGTCGCTGCGTCAACGTGGCGATCTGGCCTGCGCGGTCCAGATAATGCGCCTGATTGCCCGATTTGACCGTGCCATAAATGGTGAAACCGGCCGCCAGCAACAGGGAGGCGATGAGCACGCCGCCCGTGTAAAGATACTGTTTCTCGACCGGCAGCCGACCGATCAACGGCACATTGCCGGGTTCGCGGTCCGCCAGCTTGCGCATGCCTTCCATGATCATGGTGGTGTGATCCGTCGCGCCCTTGCCTTTTCCGGGGCCGGACATGCGGCCGGCCAGTCCTTTGAGTTGCGTGATGGAAATTGCCATGTGTTTCTCCGCGTTAAGCTTCAATCGTGAGGAATCCCGTTTCGGCCAGCAGGCCGTCGAGGTGGATTTCGTGCCAGTCGGATCCGTCCGTTTCCAGCGTAATGGCGGACGCCCACGGCCAGCTGGTTGCGACCGGATTCATCGCCGATGTCGCTGGTTTGAGCCCCAGCGCCTTTTGCACCAGCAGGGCGGCGTTGATGCCGTGCTTGCGGTGAGACAGGATGAGGCGGTTCTCGGAAGATTCGGGCGTGAGGCTTCCAGTGAGCCAGGCGCCGAGGTCGGAAACCGCATAGAGATTGCCGCGAATATTGGTCAAACCGCGGAACCAGCCTTGCGCGCCGGGCACTGTCAGGATTTCCGGCACCGGTAATACTTCGTCAATGTCACTGAGGGATACCAGCCAGTGTTGTCCGCCGGACAGGAAACCGAGACGTGAAGATTCGGCCGGCGTTGCGGCGGCGGCTTGCAGACGCCTGGATAATTCGGTCTGGAATTGACGTAAATTAAATCTGCGCGACATTGCGGATCAGCCCATCGAACGGATTTGCCTGATCAGGTCATCCGGGTTGACCGGCTTGACCATGTAAGCCGCTGCGCCCTGGCGCAGGCCCCAGACCTTGTCGGTTTCCTGACCCTTGGTGGTGCACATGATGACAGGGATATTGCGCGTGCCATCTTCCTTGGAGAGTGCGCGTGTGGCCTGAAAGCCATTCATGCCAGGCATGATGACATCCATGATGATGAGGTCGGGATGCGTCTGACGGGCTTGCGCCACGCCTTCTTCCCCGTTTTCCGCCATGCTGACGAGATAGCCGTGTTTAACCAGCAGTTCGGAAATGAAAAAGCGTTCGGTCGGTGAGTCGTCAACGACGAGAATACGGCTGATGGCCATGATTTCGCTCCGCTTGTCGGTCAGGCAGCTGCCGCGGCGCTGTGGTCGCGCACAGCCTTTAGCAAGGTGTCTTTGGTAAAGGGTTTGGTCAGGTATTCGTCAGAACCCACCATGCGGCCACGCGCACGGTCAAACAACCCATCCTTGGAGGACAGCATGATGACGGGCGTGGCGCGATAGCGGCTGTTGCGCTTGATGAGCGAGCAGGTCTGATAACCATCCAGCCGCGGCATCATGATGTCCACGAAAACCACATCGGGCTGGTGATCGGTGATCTTGGCCAGGGCATCAAACCCGTCCTGCGCGAGAATGACCTGACAGCCAGCCTGGTTCAGAAAAATTTCGGCGCTGCGGCGAATGGTGTTGCTGTCGTCAATCACCATGACCTTGACGCCATTGAGCGCATGTGTGTCGGACACATTCCCCTCCATAATCCATTGATCGGGTGACGGCGGCCGCCGTCTTACGGTGGGGTTAACGGTGTCAATTGTTAATTCTTGAGCACGGGATGACGAATGGCCGTTTGACTGAAATGATGCTGTCCATCACATCTCTCAAGGTCGACACCGCTTGCCGGCGGCTATTACAACGCGGCCAGAAGCTTGCGCATCGCGGCTTCGGATTGATGGAGGTATGTGCCGCCAAACAGATTGGCGTGATTGAGAAGATGATAAAGATTGTAGAGCGACTTGCGCGCCGTGTAGCCGGCATCCAGCGGCCAGGTTTCACGGTAGGCGGCATAAAAACGCGAAGGGAATCCGCCGAAGAGTTCGGTCATCGCCAGATCGGTTTCACGGTCGCCATAATAGACGGCGGGATCGAACACCACTGGCTCGCCGGTGCGTAGAAAAGCGGCGTTGCCGCCCCACAAATCGCCATGCAGCAGCGACGGCGCGGGCGCGTAACTGGAGAAGAAAGCAGGCAGGACCTCCAGCAGTGGCTCGCCCAGTTTTTGCAGTGAGGGACTCAGGCCGTTTTCCTGCGCCAGCTTCAGTTGCGCGCCCAGTCGGCAGTCGCGCCAGAAATCCACCCAGTCGTTTGCCCAGGTGTTGTCTTGCGGGGTGCTGCCGATGGTGTTGTTGCGCTTCCAGCCAAAACGGTCGGCGCAGTGGCGATGCAACGCAGCCAGCCGGTGTCCCATCTCCGCTGCATCGCCGGTGCCGCCAAATTCGAGAGATTCCAGCACGAGAAAAGCCGTGTTTCCGCTCGTGCCGTGACAGATCGGCCGCGGCGCCCGCAGGGTATTTGTTTGCAGAATTTCATCCAGGCCCTCGGCCTCGGCCTCGAACATGGCGATGCGTGAAGCGCGGTTGGTTTTGACAAAATACCGCCGCGTGTCACCGGTCAGGAAAAGTGCGTGGTTGATGCAGCCGCCGCTTGCCTCGTTTTGCTGCTGCGCGGTAAACGTCGCACCGGTGGCGCGAGAAACGGCGGATGCGATGTCGCGGATCAGCGCATCCATGTCCGGACCGCGAGAGAATTCTGCTTATTTCAACGAAACGAATTTCGCGCTGGCGGGAACGCGCGAGGCGCCGGCTTCCTCCATGCGGTGGAGATATTCCTGCCAGTAGGCTTCCTGGTTTGCGCCCAGATCGTATAGGTAATCCCAGGAATAAATGCCGGAGTTGTGCTTGTCGGAAAATTCCAGCACCACGGCATACTGGCCAACCGGTTCGATGCGTTCGACCTCGACATATTTCTTGCCGACTTGCAGCACTTCCTGGCCTGGGCCGTGGCCACGCACCTCGGCAGATGGCGAGTAGACGCGCAGGTATTCAAACGGCATCTCGAATCGCGCCCCATCACTAAAGGCGATCTCCAGTTTCTTGGAAGCCTTGTGCAGTTTGATTTCGGTGGGAATGGGGGTGTCTTTGGAAAGACCGGGCATGATAATCCTGACTAAAGTATTATTGCACCATAAACACGGCGCGGTGAGAAGGGTGTCGTAGAACGGAAACAGTATTGCCAGGAAGAATATTCATGGCGCGCCCGGCGCGATTCGAACGCACGACCCCTGCCTTCGGAGGGCAGTACTCTATCCAGCTGAGCTACGGGCGCGAGGAGGCTGGAAGCATAGCGGTTTTGCCCTGTAGCGTCTAGCCGGGCTTCCCCGAAAGGCCCGGTTTTTCCTATAATTACCCGTTTTGAAAGCGCTAAGGATAAATCATGGCAGATTCGCATGCCCATATGACCAAGACGACGCCGCAAGAGGTGCTGGTGTCGGTAGTGTTCGGGTTGCTTGCCCCGTTGATTGCCATTGTGTTGATCCTGTTCCTGGTCAACAAGATACAAAGTGGCCAGGTGGACACGGATACGCCGGAAGCGGCCGAGAAAACCGTGCTGCATCATATCGCGCCTGTGGCGCAACTGGAGGCGCTGGATGCCAACGCACCCAAGGTTGAGAAGTCTGGAGAGGAAGTGTTCAATGCGGTTTGTACTTCTTGCCATACGTCGGGTGCGCTGGGCGCGCCCAAGTTCAACAACAAGGGGGATTGGGCAGGACGGCTGGGGCAAGGTTTTGAGAAGTTGACCGCCAATGCCATTAACGGCATCCGCGGCATGCCGCCACGAGGCGGCAATCCGGATTTGTCTGATGGGGAAATCGCCCGCGCCGTGGCTTACATGGCCAATTCCTCTGGTGCGAAGTTTGCTGCGCCCGAGGCGGGGGCCCCGGCTCCCGCCGCAGCGCCTGCTGCCGGTGTTGCGCCCGCGGCGGCATCGAGCGATCCGGCAAAGGGTAAAACGGTTTATGAGACGAGCTGTGCGGCCTGTCATGACGCCGGGATTGCAGGCGCGCCCAAGCCGGGCGACAAGGCCGCCTGGGCCGCACGCATCAAGTTGGGCAATGATGCATTGTATGGCAATGCGCTCAAGGGCAAGGGCGGCATGCCCGCCAAGGGAGGCAATGCCAGCCTCTCTGATGCGGATGTCAAGGCGGCGGTGGATTTCATGGTGGGGCAAGCCAGGTAAGGCATGACACAATTGATCTGTCCATCCTGTGGCAGTTCCGAGGTACGCATCGCGGCTGTGCATCGTGGTGATGGTCTGGTTCATCGTTTTTTTTACCACCCCTATCGCTGCCGTAACTGCCGCCATCGTTACTGGCTGAAATCCATGCCGCGGATTGTCGCCGCAGCGCTTTTTTTCCTGCTGCTGCTTGTCGCGCTCTCGCTGGGCGCCTGGTTGCGTGGAGGCAACGGCCATGCTGTATCTGCAACCAAAGACAATCTGACCAACTCCCTGCATCAGCGCGCCAAGGCCAAAGATGCGGATGCGCAAGTCGAACTGGGACGTTTGTATGAAGAGGGGGATGGCGTTTTGCGCGATGGCAAGGAAGCGGTGCGCTGGTATGAACAGGCTGCCCGAGCGGGGCATCGCGAAGGCCAATATCGTTATGGCCTGGCGCTGATGGATGGGCGTGGTGTGGTACAGGATTATCAGGCGGCATTCAAATGGCTTGAAGCCGCGGCGCATGGTGGTCATCCCGCCGCCGGGTTTCAGCTTGGCCGGATGTACTACAAGGGCATGGGTATTCCGGTGGACAAGGCCAAGGCCTACATCTGGTTCAATCTTGCCGCTGCGCGCGGCAACGAGGAGGCGGCGCGCATCCGTGATATCGCCCTGAAGCAGATTCCTCCAAGTCAGGTCACGGATGCACAGGAGGAGGCACGCGATCTGCACGCCAAGATGTCGGGTCTTCCGGGGGCAATCAAGGCGGACCATCCGCCAGTCGATGCGCCGACGCTCAAGCTGGATGGCGCGTTGGAAAGCCGGCGTTGATTTGATTCCCTGTTCTTTTGTCTGGTTCCGGTTGTTTCAGGGCTTAACCCGGATATTTCACCAGGCCGGCCCGGAATTTGATGCGAAGGCGCATGAGCCAGGCTTTGCAGGATATAGGGCGGCAAACCACTTTGTACTGCCGGCCTTCGCGGGCAGCGCAGGAGCGTGGCCCCTCGGTACGTGG
>CAZVBY010000049.1:0-12814 GCA_964625895.1 uncultured Thiobacillus sp. | reverse complement strand
ACAACGTGGAAAGATGCGCCACCGCCTGCAACAACAAAGTGGATTTGCCAATGCCTGGGTCGCCGCCGATCAGCACCACCCCGCCCTGCACAATGCCGCCGCCCAGCACCCGATCCAGTTCGCTGATACCGGTCGGTATGCGCTCGTCCTCCTCGGCTTCGACATCGGAAAGCGGCCTGACTTCGCTGCTTGCAGACAGCGACTGAAAACGGTTTGCAGCGGGCTTTTCAGCCACCGTTTCCACCAGGGTATTCCAGGCACTACAGGCTGGACATTGCCCCTGCCATTTTGGCGACGTGCCCCCGCATTCGGTGCAGGTATAGATCGTTTTCAACTTGGCCATCTAGTCAAATTCTTCGGCATCCGGTGAATCGTGATTCCATGACTAACGGGGTCCTCAATTTGCAGATTTTCATGGGGTTTGAGCCAGCGAAAAACAGGGGACAGTCTGACCGCTGTTAATCTCAACCCACTTCCCGCTGGTGCCGGATGCCGAGCACCCGCACCATATCGCGGATTTCATCGTAACGATAAAGTGCAATGTAGCCGGTTTTGCCGCGTGAGATGATCAGTTCTCGGAACCCATCTTGTACCTGGCGGCCAATTTCAGGATGCGATTGCAGGATTTGCAGACCGTCGATGATCAACTCGGCGGTAGCTTGTGACTGGCTGGGGGTTTGTTCAAACAGGAAATCTGCCAGCCGACCCAAGTCTTGGCTGGCACGTCTGGAAAATTGCAGTTGAGCCATCCCCTGATTCAGAGTTTGACTGGTTTTGGAAATTTAGCCGGACGGCCTGCCGCTTTTTCACGGAAATAGGCAAATACATCATCGGCGGCATAACCCTCGCCCGATTCGGTCATTTCGCGGTCAGCTTCCATCGCCTGGGCAAGAAAGGCGGCATAGGCTTCGGATTTTTCTACGCGTTCTTCCAGCGCCGCGATCATCCAGGCATGAGGCGATTTACCCTCTGCGGCTGCCAATGGGGCGATGCGTTGCTTGAGTTGTTCGGGCAGTTTGAGTGTGGTGGTAGCGGACATGGGTGACTCCAGTAAACTGGTGTCACCAGAGTAGCACCGCGAAGGTGTGAATTCAACCCGAATAATCCATTAGCAGGCTGTTGAAATTCTACCGCACAAGAATGCGGTTTTCCGGGTCATTGAACTTCAGTCTGGCAATGGCGGGAGCAATCCCGGGTAATCCAGCTAATCGGCGAGCGGGATGCTCAGAAAAACTCACCCGCCCGATCAGAAACATGCCTCCGCTTCCGAAAATGGGGCGAATTTCAACAGCCTGCTAGCAGTTTTCGCTGGCACAGATAGTGCATATAAGGTTTGCGTATAATTTTCCGTTATACGCATACCAATAATTAGTTAAAGCGGAGTTGTGGGTGAGAAAAGAGGGGAAATTTCTTGTCGGCTTGTTGCTGGGCGCATGGGCGTGCTTTGCCCAGGCCGCCGTAACTCCTGCCGGCACGGTCATTTCCAACACCGCCACGCTCAACTATGAAATCGACGGCGTTGCACAACCCCCTGTACTGTCAGATGGCGACCCGATAACGCCAGGCTTGCAGCCCGCCAGTTTCCGGGTAGATGAGTTGATCGACCTCAACCTGGCCTGGCAGGATGCCGCGCCGGTTTCAGTTAATTCACCCGACAGCAATGATGCGCTGACCTTCCTACTGAGTAACATCGGCAACGGTCCGGAAAGTTTCAGTCTGACCCGCGTTAATTCTCTGGCAGGGGACAGTTTTGACCCGATAAACGGTTCGGCGGGTTCCATTTATCTTGAAAATGGCCTGCAACCGGGTTTCCAGTTCAGCGGCCCCAACGCAGACACCCTCTACATTCCCGGGGTAAACAACCCGCTGCTGGCGCCTGGCGCCTCCCAACTCGTTTATATCAACAGTGATATGCCAGCAGCCCTTGCAAACGGCAATACAGGCTTGGTGCGGTTGACCGCCGCGGCGACAACACCGGGAGCGGCAGGCAGTGCGCCGGGAACCATCCTGCCAGGGGCTGGCACGGCAGGGGTTGACGCCGTCGTGGGGACAAATCAGGCACAACAATCGCGAAATGGCGCTTATCTTGTCAGCGGACTAACCGTCGTCGTGGCAAAAACGGTGCTGGCGCCACCCGCACTCATCCAACCGGGCAGCATATTGAATTACCAGATCAGCGTGACGGTCAGTGGCAGCGGCACAGCCGCAAATCTTGTCATTAACGATCCGATGCCACCGGAACTCAACTACACAAGCGGCAGCTTGCAGGTAAATGGCGCAGCCAGAACCGATGCGGCAGATGCCGACAATGGGCAGTTTGTCGCCAACACACTCACCGTTAGCTTCGGCAATACCGCTGCACCCATCACGCATCTGATCACGTTCAGCACCACCGTCAAATAGGAGACCCACATGCGCACAACCTTGCTATCCGTTTTCGCCACCATCTTGTTCTCGGCAGGCTTGGTCCATGCCGCACCTGAGGCTGGTAAAGTCAGCGTCAGGAGCCTCGCCGAAATGGAAACCGAGGTCGTCATCAAAGGCAAGAAAGAAAAAAAACGCGAGCCTGTCACCAAGGCGGTCCCTGGCACTGAAATTATCTACACCAACACCTTCGCCAATGAAGGCAGCAAGCCGGCCGGCAATATCGTGCTGACCAATCCGATCCCGGCAAGCACCACTTATGTGGGCGGCAGTGCGTTTGGCGTCAACACGGATATCACCTTTTCGGCCGACGGCGGCAAAAGCTACGATGTGCCGGAGAAAATCAAAATCAAAGCCAGGGATGGCCGCGAACGCCCCGCCCTGCCATCCGAATACACGCACATCCGCTGGAACTACAAGGGCGAACTCGCGGCTGGCAAGCAAGGCAATGCCGGCTTCCGAGCGGTTATCCAGTAAGTCAGTCCCATGCGTCAAAGACTCGTTTTCTTCGAGACTGGGTTAGGCCACTGCAGCCTGCCACGCCACACCCATCCGCCATGGCGGCGCCGACCAACGGCCGGCAGCGCACCCCCAGGTGGTTGCGGCCCGCCAATCACATAACCCGTCATTTTTCATCCAGATAATTGCGGAGATTTTTTTACAGGAGATGAACATGAAAGCAAGTAAACAAAGCAGTCCGCCAGGACTTACCAAACTCGGCATCGTCGCCGGATTGGTACTGGCTGGCATGGCCGGCGCAGCCCAGGCGGGCGGCACGGCATCGGGCACCACTATCAGCAACCAGGCCACGCTCAGCTATGCGGTTGGCGGCGTCAGCCAGCCCAACATCCTGTCAGATGGCGATACTGGCACGGCAGGTGCCCAAACCACGACCTTCGTCGTCGACAAGAAAGTTGACCTGCTGGTCGCCGAGGCAAACGGCACCTTCACAAGCGTCGTACCTGGGGCGACCGGACAGGTCACCACATTTATTGTCACCAACCAGGGCAATGACACCCAGGACTTCGCGCTATCGACAGGCAACAGGGCAAACGGCACCTCGCTGTTTGGCGGCACCGACAACTTTGACGGCACCAGTTGCTCTGTCTTTGCGGATGTCAACGGCAATGGCACCTATGAAGCAGGCACGGATACCGCCACCTTCATTGACGAACTGGCAGCAGACGCCACACGTTCGGTCTTTGTGGTGTGTAGCATCCCATCCGGCCAGGTCAACGGTGATCAGGCAGTTGTCACGCTGACTGCGACTGCGCGAGCAGGTGGCGGCGCTGGTTCGCAAGGCGCGGCATTGACGGAGACATCGGGCGCCAACACCAGCGGCGTTGATACCGTATTTGCCGATGACACTGGCACCGATGACGCGAACCGTGACGCTGCGCATTCCGCACGTGACGCCTATCGGGTGGCATCTGCCGTGTTGTCCGTTACCAAAACCGCCACGCTGATTTGTGATCCTGTCAACGGCACCACCAATCCCAAGAACATTCCGGGTGCGGTCATCCGCTGGACCGTCACCGTCAGCAATGCGGCCGGCGCCGCATCGGCCACCCTGTCGCAGGTTCAGGATGCGTTGAGCGCGAACACCACGTTCGACCCAGACCTCATTACCGGGGCGGGCGGCGCGGCAGCGTGCGAAAACAGTGCGGGTGGTACCGGTACACCAGAAAATGCCAATGGTCGGGGCTTCAAGCTCGACGTGACAGGCGATACCCGTCCAGGAAGCTATCCGAAATTCCTGACCACGGCATCTGATGCAGATGGCGCGACCCATGCCGCCAGCAATGTCACGATCGACTTCGCTCAGGCCATGCCCGCAGAAGGCACCTACGGCGCCGGCGAGCTGAAGGCCAATGAATCGGTGGTGGTGTATTTCAACGTCGGCATCAACTAATCGACGCATGGCGCATCAGACCTTGCGTCGCTTGTCCCGCCGCCTGCTCGCGCAGGCAGCGGGGCTTTTTACCCGCGCATTGATCCGGCCTGCCGGATCAATGCGCTTTACCATGAGCGGCTTGAGCGCTCATGGCAAAGCGCGATACATGTCCGGCTTGCCGCTGCTCTTGCTGGCGGCCCTGTCAGCCAACGCCGCCACGCCGCCCAACACACTCATCCTCAACACGGCAACGGCCAATTATGAGATCGGCGGAACACCCGTCGCATCCACTGGCAGTGTAAGCACCCATACTTCCGCCAACACCCCGGCAATCATCGAGTTTCTGATGTTTGACCCTACCGGCTCTTCACCGGTTGAGCAGGTTAATCCAACCGCCTGTGCGGGGGGCCCGCTGGCCGCGCCTTTCTATCCTGGCCCGCCCTCCTCGGCGCTTTCCATTCCCTCTGCACTCAGCCTCAAGGCCACCGAATACTATTCGGCAGGCGATCCGGTTTTCGTCAAGGTAACGGATTACGATCAAAACCGGAATCCGCTGCTGATCGAGACCATCCAAATCACGCTCAACACCTCAGGCGGCGAAGCAGAGACGCTGACCTTGCAGGAAACCGGCCCATCGACCGGCGTATTCATCGGCTACATTCAGTCCACCGCTGCCACGTCCGCACCGGGTAATTGTGCTTTCAGTGTGCAGCCAAACGTAACGCTACAAGCGACCTACACCGACCCGCTCGACGCCGTGCCAACCGTTGTCGACGCTGCCCTGGTCGACCCTTACGGCATTGTCTTTGATTCCAGCTCTGCCGCCCCGGTCAATGGCGCGGTCGTGCGTCTGGTCGTTGATGGCAGCGGCGCGGAAGCGGCCGTTTTCTGTGACGATGGCGTCACACCCTTGCCGCAGCCTGTCACGACCGGCGCCATGACCGTCTGCGATGCCGTCATGCCTGCTGGCGGCTATCGTTTCCCGCGCGTCGCTCCTGGCACATACCGTCTAATCGTCACCCCGCCCGGCGGCTACGCCTTTCCCTCCACCAACCCTGCGCCAGCCGGCAGCTATACCCTGGTCGGCCCGGTCGGCAGCGGGCCGTCCTGGGGCGGTGCGTTCCCGCTTAACCCCGGCCCTGCTATCAGAATTGATGTTCCGCTCGATTCCACGGCCTTCGGCAATCTCTCGATCACAAAAAACGCAGGCAAGGCCGCCGCCGCCATCGGCGAATTTGTGCCCTACACATTGTCCATCCGAAATAACAGCGCGGCACTCATCGGCCCTGTGCAAATCATTGACCGCTTGCCCTCTGGTTTTCGTTACCAGCAGAACTCAGCCCGGCTGAATGGCAGCCCTCTGGCCAATCCGGTCATTTCCACAGACGGGCGCAGCCTGACTTTCAATCTTGGCAATCTTGCCGGCAATGCCCTGGCGACCCTTCGCTACGTGGCACTGGTTGGCCCAGGCACCCGCACCGGCACGGCAGAAAACACAGCGGCAGCCGCGGCGCCGCTCACTTCCAACATTGCGCGTGCCAGCCTCATCGTGCGTCAGGACCTGTTCCGCAACCAGGCCATCCTTATCGGTCGCGTCATCATTGGCAGTTGCGATGACAAAGTGGACAATGATGAGCAAGGCTTGGCGAACGCACGCATCGTGCTGCAGGATGGTCGCTATGCACTCACTGACCGCAACGGCCGCTGGCATATGGACAACATTCGCCGCGGCACCCATGTTGTGCAGCTGGATCTGGATTCCCTGCCTCCCGGTTACGAAGTCGTCACCTGCGAAAAGAACACCCGCTTCAGTGCGCGCAATTATTCGCAGTTCGTCAATGTCCGCGGCGGCACACTCTGGCGTGCGGATTTCCACGTGCAAAAGCGCGCCCCGGAATCGATCTGCGTGGATCAAAAACTCAACCTGTCCGGAAACCGGGCACGGTTCGATCTTGAGTGGCCCGCCGCAACCGCTTCCTCCAGCTTGACCTTTTTGCTGCCGGAAAACAGCAAGTCCGCCAATCTCACCCTCAACGGCAAGCGGATCGAATCCGATTCTTCTGACGGCATGCTCATCGTGCGCTTGCCCGCGCGAGCAGCCAAAGCGAGAGACCAGATCGAATTCGACCTTGACGGGACAGCCGCCAAGCGCAGCCTCAAAGCCTTGCTGCGCGTGCAAACCACTGGACTGCCCGCGCAATCGCTGCCGGCGCTGGCCATGGAAGCCAATGCCAGCGGCGCCGGCGAGAGCCGCCAATGCGCGCCAATGAAGATCAACGACGCACCCACGCCAGAAACACCGCACGCCGCGCCCGCCCAGCGCCAGGCACAGCTCGTCGAGAAATTGCCCTATGACAAGGAGTGGCTGGCCAGCGCGCAGCCGGGCACCGAATGGCTGCATCCGCAGGAAAGCTTCTACCCCGCCCTGCCTGCCGTGAAAATCGCCGTCAAGCACTTACCCACTCAGCGTGTTGAATTCCTGCTCAATGGCGAAAAAGTCAGCCCGCTCAATTACGATGGCATGTTCGTCAACGGTCCGCGTACCGTGGCGCTGTCGACCTGGCGCGGCGTGGATTTGCAGGACGGCGCCAATCGCCTGGAAATGCGTGTTCTGGACGAAACCGGAAAACGCGTCAAGCAAGAGACACGTACCATCCGTTACGTCAGCACCCCCACCCGCGCGGTGTTCCATGAGGCGCAATCCCGGCTGCTCGCGGACGGCAGGACGCGGCCAGTGATCGCCGTGAAATTCACCGACCAGGACGGACATCCGGTGCGCACCGGGGTCAATGGCGAGTTCGATCTCAACGAGCCTTATGTCGCTTACGACAAGCTGGAAGGCATCGAACGCGCACCGCTGGCAGGGCGCACGGGCGGCCGGCCACGCTATGAAATTACCGCCGATGGCATCGCGCTGATCGAACTACGGCCGACCACACAGGCAGGTGAAGTCGTGCTGGGGTTCCAGTTCCATCAACAGCAAAAACAGGAAATCCGCACCTGGCTCAAGCCGGCCGACCGCGACTGGATACTGGCCGGCTTTGCCGAAGGCACGCTTACCCACAAGAAACTTTCCGGCAATATGCAGGCGCTCAAGGGCAGCGAAGCGGATGAAAAGCTGTTCGATGGCAACCGCATCGCGTTTTATGCCAAGGGCAAAATCAAGGGCGGTTTCCTGCTGACCATCGCATATGACACTGCCAAGCGGAGCGGAGACAGCGCAAGCCCCTATCGCAATCTCAAGCAGGCAATCGACCCCAATCAGTTCTACACGCTTTTCGCCGATGCCAGCTCGCCCCAGTACGATGCCGCCAGTGCGCGCAAGCTCTATCTGAAAATCGAAAAGGCACAGTTTTATTCCCTGTTCGGCGATTTCGACACCGGCCTGACCGTCACCGAATTTTCTCGCTACAGCCGCACGCTAAACGGCATCAAGTCCGAATACAAAGGCACGCAGTTCTCCTATAACGCATTCGCCACCAATACCCGCCAGGCCTACGTGCGTGATGAAATCCAGGGTGATGGCACCGCAGGTCTCTACAAGCTCTCGCGCAACGGCATTGTGATCAATTCCGACAAAGTCCGTATCGAGACGCGCGACCGCTTCCACAGTGAGGTCATACTCACCAGTCGCCAGTTGGCCCGCTATCTCGATTACGACATCGACCCTGTCAAAGGCACACTGTTCTTTACCGAACCGGTGCCGTCAAAAGACAGCCATTTCAACCCCGTCTACATCGTGGCCGAATATGAAAGCCAGTCCAGCGCGGATGAAAAAGCCACCTATGGCGGACGTGTCGCGTTCAAGCCCGCGGAAAACCTTGAAATCGGCGCGACGCATATTCACGAAGGCACGACCGGCGCCAGCGGCAACCTCACTGGCGCAGATGTCACATTCAAACTGAGCCCCGCCACCACGATCAAGGCCGAATTTGCCGCCAGCGACCGCAAGACAGGCGGCGCCAAGTCCGACGGCACGGCCTGGAAAGTGGAAGCATTGCATGAAACCGCAACGTCCTCTGCAAGAGTTTACGCGCGCGAACAAGACGGCGATTTTGGCTTGGGCCAGCAATCAATCTCTGAAACCGGCACACGCAAAATTGGCGCAGACGGCCGGCTCAAGTTGTCCGATACCCTGCAACTGCAAGGTGAGCTATACCGGCAGGACACGCTTGGCAACAACGCACAGCGTGATGTGGCCAGCGTCCAGGCGCTGTGGCAAAAGGATGCCCTGACAGCCCATGCCGGATTAAGACTCGCGCACGATGAAGACGGCGCAGGTAAAACGCTTGACAGCCGGCAAATCATCGGCGGCATTGCTTATGACATGCTGGACAAAAAACTGACGCTGAAGGCTGCCGCAGAAATCGACGTATCCGGAAACAACGGGGAAAGCGTCGATTTCCCCAACCGCTTCAAGATCGGCGCCGACTATAAACTCACCACACAAACCAGCCTGTTTGCCGAACAGGAATTTGCACGCGGCAACAAGCTCTCTGCCGACACCACACGCGTCGGCCTGCGCACTCGTCCCTGGCAGGGCAGTGAAATGGCGGCAGCCCTTGGCAACGACTTCAACCAGGACAGCGACCGGCTGTTTGCCAGCCTGGGACTCACGCACAAATGGCAGATCAACGAACACTGGCAGGCGGATTTCGGTATCGACCGCACGCAGACACTTGGCAAGACCGGCGTGACGCCGCTCAATCCGTCTGTTCCCCTGGCTTCTGGCAGTCTGGCTGGCGACTTCACCGCGCTGTTCGCTGGCGCGCATTACAACGACAAGACCTGGAGCGCCAACGGGCGCATCGAGTGGCGCACAGCGGATACGGATGACAAGGTCAATGTACTCCTGGGGATGCAACGCAATCTGGATGAAGGCCGCAGCCTGGCCGCCGGGCTGACATTGACCCGCTCAGAAGCGGTTGGTTTGCTCTCGCGCAGGGTTGATGGCCGGATTTCCTATGCACACCGCCCATGGGACAGCGAATGGGTATGGTTGAACCGTCTTGACGTCATCGACGAAATCACCGAGAACACGGATGGCCGCTCTCACGCCCGCAAGCTGGTCAACAATTTCAATGCCAACTGGATGCCCAATCGCCGCACCCAGGTTGCCCTGCAATACGGCGCCAAGTATGTGCTCGATACCATCGACGGCAAGGACTATCGTGGATACACCGATTTGCTGGGCATGGAAATCCGCCGCGACATCAACAAAGACTGGGACATCGGGCTGCATGCGGGCTTGTTGCACGGCTGGGGCGCAGGACAACTGGACTACTCGCTCGGCGCATCCGTTGGTTATAAGGTATACGACAATGCCTGGCTGGCTGTTGGTTATAACTGGATGGGCTTTGAAGACAGCGATTTTTCTGGCGCCGAATATCGCGCCAAGGGCTTTTACGCCAGCATTCGCATGAAAGTCGACCAGGACACGCTGGGATTGAACGCGCCTGGCGGCCCACGCTTATTGAAAAGGTAAACCCGAATGAATCGACTCGTCCTTCTTCTCCCGATCATGCTGACAGTCTCATCAGCCGCTACATTGGCGCATGGCCTGACGCCGGCACAAGGCAACAAAGTCATGATTCAGCGTATTCAGCAACTGCAACAACGCGTCGAAAGAGCCCTGTTCGAGAAATCCGGCATCGAAGCATACGGCTTGCACAAGGCCGAGGCCTGGCTGGACTTTGCACTGCACGAAGCCATCGAGGACGACCGCACCGGGGTGATTGAGGATGCCATCACCGAAGCCGAGAAATCCCTCGCCGCAAAATCACCCGTGCAGGCCGATCCGCCACTGATACGTGGTTCGGAAAAAGCGCGTCCGGATCTGTGGAAACGCGCCACCGTCATTCGCCAAAGCCAGGATTTCCAATGCGCCTACAAGGAATCCGCCCGGCTGGATGTCATGCTGATCTGGTTTGGGCACGAAAAGTGGGAATCGGGTTGGACCCATGCCAGGCCCTTCGTCGAACAGGCCGAAAACCTCGCCTACGAGGCGGAAACCGCCATCCGGCTGTGCGAACAACAACGCCTTGCCAGCCGAGCCACAAGCCCCTCTGCAAGCACATCGCCACCTGTCACCATCGAGCGCTTTACCTTTGCCACGGACACCCTGTTCAAATTCAACAAGGATGGCGTCGAACACCTGGTCGATGGCGGCCAGCGCAAATTAACCGCGCTGATCAACAGTCTGAAAACCTGGAAATCCATCGACAAGATCGAAGTCATCGGCCATACCGACCGGCTTGGCAGCGACCGCTATAACAATGCCCTGTCGATGCGACGCGCAAGCCATGTGCGCGACTTCCTTGCGAATGGCGGTTTGGCCAGGGAGCGCATGAACGCCACCAGCCGCGGCGAGCAGGAACCCATCGTGCAATGTAGCGGCACACGTAAAACACCAGCACTCATCCAGTGTCTGCAACCCAATCGCAGGGTAGAACTCGTCGTACAAGGTAGTCGATAATCCCCTGAAACCACTCAGATGCCGATCATGTTGCGCACCCGCCCAGTTCTCCTCGCCACGATAACCGCCGCACTGGCGGTTGCCGTGCATCTGCCTGCAAAAGCTGCACCGGCAGCGGCCTGCTCCGGTAGCGAGGTACAACAGGCTTTCAGCTTTCCGGCTGGCGCCTGGGCAGCGGGCACAACCGGTCCCTACTCCTTCAATATTGGCGCTGCCCCCAACCAGGTAACATTAACATTCACCTCCACCAACACCGGCGGGCGGGCCTTTGATGTGAATTTTCCAGGCCAGGGGCTTTCCGGCAATCTGGCAAACACACTCAGACACTCGCATTCCAGCGCCCCTGCCAACAACTATCTGTCGACATTCGCCGTCAGCGCCAACCGGCCAATCAACAAACTCAAATATGTCGCGACCGATGTTGATCTCAGCACGGGCAATTGGCAGGATCAGATTACCGGCACCGCCAACAATGGCGCCTCCATTCTGCCGACCAGCATCGTGCCCGCAACGCCCGCTCGATATACCATTAACCTCGCCACCGGCACAGCGACCGCCACGACCAGCTTCAATTGCGCCACCAACGATGCCAGTTGCAATGTGACCGTCAATTACAACGCGAATGGCATTACCAGTTCCTCATCCGATTTCAGGAGCGGCCCATCTGTCGCAACGGCATCCAGCCAAAATATCGGCTGGAACAGTTTTGAATGGTGTCTTCCGCCTGCTGCCAACCTCTCCATCACCAAAACCAATGGCACAACCGATGTCCAACCAGCGAGCACGGTAACTTATACAATCGTCGTCTCCAATGCCGGCCCCAATGCGGCCAACAACGCGATCTTTACCGACCCGGCAGTGGCCAATCTGACTGTTGGCAGCGTGACTTGCGGCTCGCCTGCTGGCGGCGCCGCCTGCCCCGCGCCTGCCAGCACCACGGTGGCACTGATGCAAGGCAGTGGTATCGTGATCCCCACGCTTCCCAGTGGGGGAGCTGTCACATTCACCGTAACCGGCACCTCCGGCGCCAGTGGCAACATCATCAACACTGCCAGCATCGCACCGCCCAGCGGCACCTTCGATACCAACACCAGCAACAATTCGGCAACGGATACCGACACGATCCTTCAACCAAGTCTGCTTTTCTTGAAGTCAGTGGCAATCACCTCCGATCCAGTCAATGGCACGGTCAATCCGAAGTTCATTCCCGGTGCAGAAACGCTCTATACCTTACGCGTGACGAACACAGGCCCTGGAATCGTCACCAACAATAGCGTCAGCATCGTCGACCCGATACCGGCCAATACCGAGCTATTCACGGGAAATTTGAGCGGAGGTGCTCCGTACACTTACACCGATGGCAGCCCAAGCAGCAGTCTGAGTTGTGCATTTGCAGCTTTGGGAAATTTTGCGGATTGCGTAGATTTCTCAAACAACAACGGGGCAACCTGGACTTATGTGCCTAACGGCAACTATGACCCGGCGGTCACCCATATCCGCTTCAGACCAGGCGGCACAATGAGCGGCGATCCTGTGCCCGGCAGCCCATCCCCCAGTTTTGATCTGGGATTCCGTGCGCGCGTTAAATAGCGCCGAACGTTTCAACAGCATGCTAGGCCATCCGCGCAAACGGCAACACTTCCGCCCCGGCTTTCAGCTTGTCCAAGTAATCCGCCCATGCCTGCATCATTTCCGTGCGCACCTTCAGAAATTTTGTCCGGTTGTAAGCCGTACCCAATGTGTCGGGGACTTTGTGGGCTAGCTGGTGCTCGATGGCCTCGGGCGCGTAGCCCACTTCATGCAACAGCGTCCGCGCCATTGCGCGGAAGCCGTGCCCGGTATCTCGGTCTTGGTCGGGTCGGACAGCAGCATGGCATGGCTCCCTAGCTCGATTTGTTGGTATCTGGTTTCACTAGCACCCCGAGTACCAACACAAATACCAACAGTTTGTTGGTATTTCCATGCTACGCCATGCTATGGCTTGAGACAACAAAAAACCCGCAATCCATTGCCAGATGCGG
>CAZVBY010000048.1:0-13458 GCA_964625895.1 uncultured Thiobacillus sp. | reverse complement strand
GCGCAACGTCGCGCCTCGGAACGTGCGCAGTGAAGCGAGCCGGAAGGCAGCGCCCAGCGCCCTGCGCGAGCCCGTGTTCGCCTCCGCTGCCCACGTACCGAGGGGCCACGCTCCTGCGCTGCCCGCGAAGGCCGGCGGTACAAAGTGGTTTGCCGCCCTCTATCCTGCAAAGCCTGTGCTCATGCGCCTTCGCATAAAATTCCGGGCCGGCCTGGTGAAATATCCGGGTTAGGCTTGCCCTGCCGGATTGTGAAGTTCTTCACGTTACCTTCATCTTTCTAATGCCATGGATACGCTCGAGACTTACGACGAACTGCCCTACGACAGATTGCCCCTGCCGGAAACAGAACCTGATTTTCTTGCCGCTTTGGCAAGGCTGCATGGCGTTGACGCTGTGCTTGCCAGCAGGGCGCACGTGCTGGAGCTGGGTTGTGCGCAGGGCGGCAATCTGATTCCGATGGCTGCACGCTACCCAGAAGGGAAGTTTGTCGGCGTTGATCTATCGCGTGGCCAGGTGAATGAGGGGCAGGCGTTCATCGAGCGTGCCGGCCTGACCAATATCCGCTTACTGCATGGCGACATTGCGGCGCTGCCTGACGGTCATGGCGTTTCCGCCGGTTATGATTCTGGCCAGAATAATCGCCATGACCGTCCCCCTCACCCCAGCCCTCTCCCGCAAGCGGGCGAGGGGGACGACGAGTCGCTGCGCGACGATCAGCTTAACGATCTGGGCGATTTTGATTACATCATCGCACACGGAGTGTATTCGTGGGTGCCGGAGTTCGTGCGCGAGGCGCTGCTGGCAGCCTGCCACCGGTTGCTGAAACCGCAGGGCATTGCCTACATCAGCTTCAATGTCGAGGCTGGGTGGAAGCTGTATGGCCGGATACGCGAGGCGCTGCTGAGGCAGGACGATGCGAGTCTTTCGCCCATGCAGCGCGTGATGCGGGCGAAAGAAACGCTGGCAACCATGCAGGAGAAGGACGAGCGCATCGTGAAGGAAATCGCTTATCTGAAAACCGCATCGCCTTCCTATCTGTTTCACGAATACCTGTCGGAGATCAATCAGCCGTTTTCATTTTCTGCGTTTATAGAAACCGCCTTGCAGCACGGCTTGCGCTATCTGGGCGAGTCCGGGCCACGCCGTGCGCGCATTGCCTTGCAAAACGATTGGGGCCTGTCGGATGAAGCGCGTCACGCACGCTGGCTGGAGGCCGAGGCCGGGTTGGATGATGCCCTGCAAACGCGATTTCGCCGCGCGCTGCTGGTGCGGGATGATGCGCCATTACCATTGCTACAATCCGCGGACAGGCTTGGTTCGCTGGCATTCAGCGCCGAACTGGGTTCAGAGGATGAACTGGATTTTTCCGAATTCAGCGAACAGTATTTTCAAAGTCGTACTGGCGAGCGTTATCCGGTCAGCCACCCATTGTTGAAGGCATGTCTGGTTGTGCTGGCTGGCGCCTGGCCAAACGCGGTAAGCTTCGACGACTTGATGAATCACGCGCTTCCGCTAGCCAGGGAATATGGCTATGCGGGCGATCCGGATGAAGTATTTATGGAAGCCTTGCTTGATTTTGTCCAATTTCATGGCCTCAGGCTGCATACCCGGGCACAGGTTGCGACATCGACTGGATCGGAATTGCCTCTGGCGAAAGCTTTAGCCAGAGCGCAGGCTGCAAGCAGAGAATGGCCAGTGACAACCCGGTTTCATCAGGCGCTGGATCTGGATGAATGGGGACGTTGGCTGATTACCCTGATGAATGGCAAGACACCGGCCGCTGGCCTTGCGGCCAGATTGGCCGAAAATCTGGCCGCCTCCAATATTGAAGCCAGCCCGCAACAGGCCATTCAGGCAGTGGAAGACTATGTGGCTTTTTTCAGGCGGCAGGGAATTATTGCCTGAAAGTGACGCCGACTGGTTGTTTACCTGGGCGCGGACCAGCAGCTGTTGTTGACCTGCCAGGACAAGCGTAGCTGGTCGCCCAGCGAGGATTCCATGTAACGAACGCCGACGAAATCCGTACCCTTGCGCCAGAAAATCGCCAGTTGACTGATCGGCCCGCTGGCCACCATGCGCGTGTAGGGCATGGTGTAAAGCGGGCTGCCGTACTGGTTGGAATAATTGCCGGCGATCGTGATGAAATACTGGAAAGACGGCTTGACCAACTGCTCGAACCCTACCAGCTTTCCATCGCAAAACTGGAACTCGTAATTGCGCGCGCCTGGCTGATCGGCAGGGTCTTGCGCCAGGAGCGTGTCAGCGCCTAGAGGCGTGATCTTGCCGAATTTCCAACTTTTCAATGCAGCCTCGACATCCGCTCTGGGCATGCCATTGAAAAATTCGCCCGCCTGCCAGGCATGGGACGGAGGGAGAGCCAGCGCGAACAATGCGGCAAACAGCAGTGGTAGCTTCTTCATGGCCAGAATGATACTTGAACACAACCTGAACGGTAGCAGCTTCCGGGCCAGTTCGGCGTATACCTTGCTTTACTTGCCCATCACCGCGCCAAACACCTTTTTCAGCAGGTCGCTGCCATATTGAACCGGGTTGGTGCGGATCGCGCGTTCCTGCTCGCCGATAACCTTGTACAGCCGGTCCAGTGACTGCTTGGTGACGTAATTCTCGATGCTGGCCTGGTCTTGCTTGACCATGTTGAATCGGGAAGCAAGCCCGGCGTATTTGTTGTAGGTCTGCGCCAGACCGACCTTGTCAGTGGCGGTCTTGACCATGGGCTGGAATTTTTCCGTCAGCGCGGTTTCGGTTTTCTTGCGGAAGAACTCGGTGGCGGCCTGGTCGCCACCGGTGAGGATACCCTTGGCATCTTCCACGCTCATGTCCTTCACGGCATTGACCAGCAGGGTCTTGGCCTCGGGCACGGCAGCCTCGGCGGCGCGGTTCATGGACAGGACGAGCTCATCGGCCTGCTTGCCCATGCCGACGGTGCGCATGAGTTTGTCGACTTTTTGCAGGTTTTCAGGCAAAGGAATGCGGAGTTTCTTGTCACCGTAAAAACCATCCTGCTTGCCCAGTTGCGCAACCGCCGCTTCGGCGCCGCGGGTCAGGGCTTCTTTCAGGCCGGAATTCATTTCGGCAGGCGTCAGTGCGTCGATGGCGGACTTGGTGGCGCTGGGCGCGGTTTGCTTGCCGGAAGATTTATCCATGGCAGCCTTGCCGGCATTGAGCAGCTCATTCAGATCCAGCGCATACGCGCCGCCAGCCAGAGAAGCGGTAACCGCCAAGGCAAGAAGACGGGTTTTCATGTGCGTGTTCCTTTCAGGGAATTGCAGCATTTCAAAGAATTTCAGCGGCGTGGTCGGCCAACCGCGAACGTTCGCCGCGTGCCAGCGTGACATGGCCGCTGTGGGGCCAGCCCTTGAAGTGGTCCACCACATAGGTCAGGCCGGAACTGCCCTCGGTCAAATATGGCGTGTCGATCTGCGAGATATTGCCCAGACACACTACCTTGGTGCCCGGACCCGCGCGCGTGATGAGGGTTTTCATCTGCTTGGGCGTAAGGTTCTGGGCTTCATCAATAATAAGAAACTTGTTGATGAAGGTGCGGCCGCGCATGAAATTTAACGATTTGATTTTGATGCGGCTGCGAATCAAATCCTGTGTGGCGGCGCGGCCCCAGTCGCCGGCTTCATCGTCGGCCTTGTTGAGCACGTCGAGGTTGTCTTCCAGCGCGCCCATCCAGGGTGTCATTTTTTCCTCTTCGGTGCCGGGCAAAAATCCGATATCTTCGCCCACGGGAACCGTCACGCGGGTCATGATGATTTCGGAATAGATTTTCTTTTCCAGCACCTGCGCGAGGCCCGCCGCCAGGGTCAGCAGTGTCTTGCCGGTGCCGGCCTGGCCGAGCAGGGTGACGAAATCGATCTCGGGGTCCATCAACACATTGAGCGCGAAGTTCTGCTCGCGGTTGCGCGAAGTAATGCCCCAGACATTGTTTTTGTGATGGTTGAAATCCTTGATGGTTTGCAGCTCCGCGCTTTTTCCCTGCACACTCAGCACCTTGGCGTAGAACGGCGTGCTGCTTTCCTGGTAGACGAATTCATTGACCAGGAAGTCGTTCGACATCGGCCCCTTGATGCGGTAGAAGGTATGGCCGTTGGCTTGCCACGATTCCATGCCCTTACCGTGGGTGTCCCAGAAACCCGCCGGCAACTCGGTCACACCGGTATACAGCAGGTCGGTGTCTTCCAGCACCTTGTCGTTGAAGTAATCTTCGGCCGGCAGACCCAGCGCGCGCGCCTTGATGCGCATGTTGATGTCTTTCGACACCAGGATGACCTGGCGCTTGGGATGCGTGCGTCCCAGATGCAGCACCACGCCGAGGATCTGATTGTCGACTTTGCTGGTAGCGAGTGAGGCGGGGAGTTCGCCATGGATCGCTTCGGTCTGCAAAAACAGGCGGCCGGTGGCGGCGTCGTGGCTTTGCGGGCCGAGCGGAATGCCTTCGTCGATGTCTTCCCAGCGGCTCACCAGATCGTCCAGAAAACGGCTGGCCTGACGTGCGTTGCGCGAGACCTCGCTCATGCCTTTTTTGTGCTGGTCAAGCTCTTCCAGCGTGGCGATGGGAATGTAGATGTCGTGTTCCTGGAAGCGGAACAGACTGGTGGGATCGTGCATCAGCACGTTGGTGTCCAGCACGAACAGCTTGGAGGCGGGGCGGGTTTTGGGTGCGGCGGATTTTCTGGGCATGAAATCAACAGGCAAAAGCCAGGTCGGGAAAAAATGGATTTCCTATTCTGTCACTGACCAGACGGGCCGGCAAATCCCGGGGAGTCGCCCAGAAAAAACGGGGATTGCCTTAGAGCCAGGCAGTTCCCGGTTTTGATAAAATTCTGACATGTCACGATACGTCGCGCTGATTCCCGCTGCCGGTACTGGCTCCCGCATGGAATCGAAAACCCCCAAGCAATATCTTTCGTTATCAGGTCGTCCCCTGATTGAATTTGCCACGCTGGCGCTGGCACGGCATGTGCGTATCGATCGCGTTTATGTGGTGTTATCGGCGTCGGACGAATGGTGGGATGTGCAGGGCATCGCGCACGAAAAGCTACGTGTACTGCGCTGCGGTGGTGAAACCCGTGCGCAATCGGTGGTCAACGGCTTGCGCGCCATACGGGAAGAAGTCGGTGCGGATGACTGGGTTCTGGTGCACGATGCGGCCAGACCTGGACTGCGTGATGCGCATATCGACAGGATGATTGCGCAACTGGCCGAAGATGCGGTGGGTGGAATTCTCGCCGTCCCGCTGGCGGATACGCTCAAGCGAGCAGGGGTGGGCCAGCGCATCGTCGAGACCGTGCCGCGCGCGCATTTATGGCAGGCGCAGACACCGCAAATGTTCCGTCATGGACAGCTGTTGAAAGCGCTTGAGGCGGCGGGCGATCAAGTGACAGACGAGGCCTCGGCCATCGAGCACCTGGGATTGCAACCAAAACTGGTTGAGGGAGACTTGCGCAATCTCAAGGTGACCTACCCACAAGACCTGGAGCTGGCCGCGCTGATTTTGCAACAAGGACAGTAGACAAAATGGATACAGAAATCAGAATCGGGCAGGGCTTTGATGTCCATGCCTTTGCGGAGAATCGCAAACTCATCATCGGTGGCGTGGAAATTCTCCACGAACGCGGCCTGCTGGGCCATTCCGATGCTGATGTGTTATTGCATGCCATTTGTGACGCGTTGTTGGGCGCGGCGGGACTGGGCGATATCGGCCGGCATTTTCCGGACAATGATGCCCGGTTCAAGGACATCGATTCGCGCGAACTGCTGCGTGAGGTGGCTGATCAGCTCGACGATCTGGGCTGGCAAGTGAGTAACGTGGATGCCACCATTATTGCCCAGGCGCCGAAAATGTCGCCGCACATTCCGGACATGGCAGAGAATATCGCGGCGGATTTGGGGATTGCGCCCGAACAGGTCAATATCAAGGCCACCACGACGGAACGGCTCGGGTTCACCGGGCGCGGCGAAGGCATTGCGGCGCAGGCCATCTGCTTGTTGCTGCGAGGGGATGATTGATTTGAAGCAGAATGTACAAATTCACCGGCTACTTGGCCTGCGGTCATCCGGCAGGCCAGTCAAACATTCCGGCTAAATGGATCAGCATCTTCGTCTGTTTTTCGCGCTGTGGCCTGACGAATCAGTGCGGCGCGAACTTTGGCAAACTGGTGCGCGATTGCACAAAGTGTGGGGTGGCCGCCGCATCAAACCGGACACCTTGCACATGACACTGGTTTTTCTGGGCGAAACGCCCGCGCGCCGGATCAATGAACTGAAAACGCTGGCGCAGTCTGTTCAGGTTGGGCGTTTCAGCATGGAACTGGACCGGGCGTCCTGCTGGCGCCATAACAAGGTTGGCTTTCTCGGTCCGGAAGAAATCCCCGAAGAACTCCTGCAACTGGCACATGGGTTGGAGGATGTCATCGAAGCCGCGGGTTTCGAATTTGATGCACGGCCTTACAAGCCCCACGCCACGCTATTGCGCAATACCCGCTGCACCACACAAGTTCCTTTCGTTCCCGTCACCTGGGATGTGGATGAGTTTGTTCTGGTTTCATCCGCGACAGACAGTCACGGGGTGCACTATCAGCTTCTCGGTCGTTGGCCACTGAATGATCCTGGGCGGCAGGAGCAAGTCCAGTTGGACACCAAGCAACCGGATCAGACACAAACATAATTTGCCAGATATTTCCCCAGTTCCTTGTCGGTTGCACGCGTGTAGTCTTTCTCGATCCTGGCATCGATCAGCCCCTTTACCGTTTCGGGCAGATGGCTGTTCAACTGACCCATAAATGCGGGCGAAGCCGCCAGTATCAAACGTGAATACTGATTGCCTACGCGCCCTGCGTCGAGTTCGCGGGCCAGTTCCAACGCAAACACTTCTGCCTCGTGTTCCTTGGGCGTGGTAGCCGGGATGAAAGAGCCATGGCCGTTTCCAGACCCGGGATTACGGCCTGGACGGTCGGTAACCAGATCGGCATTTTTTCCCCGGCTTTGCGGGTGGGCGAATTCGCGCACCAACTCCAAACCCTTGTTCGGTCCGGTATTGCGAATCAGTTTAGCCGACGTTGCGTTGCTTACCAGAATCCATGTCGTGCTCATGTTGACTCCTCAACTTGTTGAAGTGGATTTACTTGCCATCTTCCACTTTCAGGCTAGCAGTTCAATGGGGTTTTGCCAGAGGCACGGTTGTTTCAACAATCTGACTGGCCAGCATGTCGAAATCGTTTGCAGAAATGCCGGTCAACCGCAAGGTATGCCTGGATAGTCCGCTATCGTAGTTGCGGGCAAGTGATTTTTCATAGGCGGGGTCGTAATGGTTTTCCAGCATGTCCCGTACAAAATCCGACCATTGGCGGGACCGGATTTGATTTATCCAACGTTCGATCGTTTCAGTTCCCCGAAGAGGCGTCAGGAAACCAATCAGGGATAGCAGCGTTTCGGGGGCATCGAGGAAATGGGCGTATTCCTCAAGTAAAAGCGCCACGCGGTTTTGCATGTCGGCATCAATCCACAGGCTACTGCCCTGACGAATGGATGCAAGCAGGGTTTCCGGCACCCGTAGTTTGCCGATTTTCTTGCTCTCGGACTCCACATAAACGGGTTGGCCAGGGTCAAATCGCCTCAATTTGTCCCAAATCCGGCTCTCGAAGCTTTTTTGGCTCGGTTGCGACTGGTCGGGCAGGTTGCCAAGCAGGGAGCCGCGATGTGCGGCAAAGGCTTCCAGGTCGAGAACCTGCGCGCCTCTGTTTTCCAGCACTTGCAGCAAGCGGCTTTTGCCACAACCGGTCGGGCCGCAAATCACCCGATATTCGAATCTTGGAGGCAGTGCGTCGAGTGCCTCGATGACCGCACGGCGGTAAGTCTTGTATCCGCCTTCCAATTGCATGGCCTTGAAGCCGATGCGTTGCAACACGTGTGTCATCGAACCACTGCGATTGCCTCCGCGCCAGCAGTAGACCAGTGGCCGGTAACTGGATGGCATGGCGAGGAAATGCTGCGCGATGTGTTCGGCGATATGGCGTGAAACCAGCGCTGCCCCGACTTTTTTGGCTTCGAATGGGGAAGCCTGTTTGTGCAGCGTACCGACGCGGATGCGTTCCTCATTGTCGAGCACGGGCAGGTTGATCGCGCCAGGAATATGGTCTTCGGCAAACTCCGCGGGCGTGCGCGTGTCGATGATTTCGGAAAATTCCGCTAACTGTGCTAGCGTTGCGGCACCTGATGGTTTCACTTGATAAGCGTATGAGTATTCGATTAACCGAATTGTCCCACGGCGGCGGATGTGGCTGCAAAATCGCCCCATCGGTGTTGCAGGAAATTTTGTCCAGTCTGCCGGCCGTAAATGGTTTCCCTGATTTGCTGGTTGGCACCGAATCCAGCGACGATGCTGCGGTATACCGGCTGAATGACAATCAAGCCATTGTGGCCACGACCGATTTTTTCATGCCGATTGTCGACGACCCGCATGACTTTGGACGCATCGCTGCCGCCAATGCGCTTTCCGATATTTATGCCATGGGCGGCCGGCCGTTGTTCGCACTGGCGATTGTCGGCATGCCGGTGGGCAAACTGTCGCCCGAAGTCATCCGGCAAATTCTTGCCGGCGGAGAATCGATCTGCCAGGAAGCAGGCATTCCGATTGCTGGCGGGCATTCGATTGACGCACCAGAGCCGATTTACGGCCTGGTCGGGCTGGGCGTCGTGCATCCAGCTTCGGTCAAACGCAACAATCAGGGCAAAGCCGGGGATGCGCTGATCCTCGGCAAGCCGCTGGGCATTGGCGTGTTCGCTGACGCGATGAAAAAAGGCAAACTCAGCCCGCAAGGCTATGCGCAGATGTTGTCCTCGACGACTCGCCTTAACACGCCAGGTATCCGGTTGGCGATGACTGAGGGCGTCCACGCGATGACGGATGTCACCGGCTTTGGTCTGCTTGGACATTTGCTGGAAATTTGTCGTGGATCAGGACTGGCCGCGAAGATCGATTTCAACGCCCTGCCCGTGCACCCGTTGGCACTGGAACTGGCACAGGCGGGGTTCGCGCCGGGCGCCTCACAACGTAACTGGACAAGCTATGGACACGAGGTGGCTTTGCCAGAAAACATGCTCGAATGGCAGCGTAAGCTGCTTTGCGATCCACAAACCAGCGGCGGCTTGCTCGTGTCCTGTGCGCGGGATACCGTGCCGGAAGTATTGGCTGTGATGCAGGCAGAAGGATTTGTTCAAGCAGCCGTGGTCGGCAATCTGGAGGAGGGGAACGGGATCAGGGTACGGGTTTGAAAGCCCGGCGAGACAAAACAAAGCCCCGGAAACGGGGCTTTGATCTTTTATACAGCCTTTAGCGTGAAACACGCGAAGCGTGCCCTGTCTCCCTCTCCCGCTTGCGGGGGAGGGCGGGGTGGGGGAACGGACACGGCGCGTAGGGTTTCATGATCCGGGGCGGCAACACGCCATGTCCGTTAGGTTTTTTTGCGGCTGATCATCCTGTCGCCGTCCGGATTTCAGTCGGCGATCCATCAAGACTCCCTGTGGCAAGCCAGCATTTGGGTTAGTACGGCGGTCATTCAGGCGCCGCTCCAGCGGGATAAACTCGACCTCGTAATTGGGTAGTACCGCAGCCATCCGGATCACTCCTGTGTATTTTCGCAAATCTTAGTTAAGTGTCTGGTTATTTACAAGATTTTGTGGTTGAAATTCCGACGGGCGGTAGGGGTTGTGTTGTATATCTTATTCGCTTCGAGACTTCGATTGCTTCATGAGTTGCGATTGTTCCCGTTTCCAGTCTTTTTCCTTTTCAGATGCGCGCTTGTCATGTTGCTTCTTGCCCTTGGCAAGGCCGATTTCCAGTTTGATGCGGCCTTTTTTGTAATGCATGTCAAGCGGCACCAAGGTATAGCCAGCGCGTTCGACTTTGCCGATCAACTTGCTGATTTCAACCGCATGCAATAACAGTTTACGGGAGCGGGTCGGGTCGGGATGGATATGGGTGGAAGCAGTGGGCAGGGGGCTGATGTGACAACCGATCAGGTAAACCGCGCCGTTTTTCAGCACGACATAGGATTCCTTGAGATTGATCCGTCCGGCGCGGATGGACTTGACTTCCCAGCCTTCCAGCACGAGTCCGGCTTCATGACGCTCCTCAATGAAGTAATCGTGAAATGCTTTTTTGTTATCGGTGATGCTCATGCTGCATCCGCTTTCCGTAAAATGGCTATTTTACGTTGGGTTTGGAGTTCCTGCGGGCATGGCACAAGTGGAAAAGAGCGTTTTGGTTGAACATCCTCAACATGCGATGTTCAATCTCGTGGATGCCGTGGAAGAATATCCCGTTTTTTTGCCCTGGTGCGGCGGCACGGAAGTGAAGTGGCGCGATGAACTCACGACCGTGGCCACTATTCATATTGACTACATGGGTGTGAAACAAAGTTTTACCACTGAAAACAGCAAACAGCCGCACATCGAAATGAATCTGACGCTACAGGAAGGGCCCTTTACGCACTTACAGGGGCACTGGCGCTTTCTTGCCTTGGGCGACGCAGCCTGCAAGATTGAATTCCGGTTGAGCTACCGTTTCTCCAGTCAGTTGTTGGAAAAGTTGTTGAGCCCCGTGTTCAACCACATTGCCACTACCTTTGTGGATGCCTTTGTGGCGCGCGCCGACAAACTCTATCGTTCCCCGACATGAATTCGCCACAACTGATTGAGATTGAAGTGGTTTATGCCTTGCCGGATGTGCAGATGCTTGTATCGCTAAAGGTCCAACCAGGCACCACGGTACAAGAGGCGATTCGTCGCTCTGGCGTGCTGGAGAAATTTCCGGAGATTGATCTGGCGAATGCCAGGGTCGGCATATGGAACAAAGCTTCCGAACTGGAGGCCGTGTTGAGGGAGAAGGATCGTGTGGAAATCTACCGGCCTTTGATCGCGGATCCCAAGGAAGTTCGCCGCAAACGCGCGGAAGAAGGCAAGGTGATGAAAAAAGGCGGGGGCGCGCTGACGGAATAAGCAGGTTTGTCCTTACAACCGGCCAAACCAAATCCGACAAAAAAACGAGGGTTTCAACCCTCGTTTTTTTAGCTGATTTGCTTGGGTCAGAGATCCTTCAGTTGCAAAGGAGGATATTTGGCCTGCTCCAATCCCAACTTGACATGATCGCTTGCAGTCTTGGCATTTTTGATCACACCCTCGCTGTCACCTTTTGCAGCTGCGGCCTCGGCAGCAGTGAGCGCATTCTCGGCGGTAGTCCATAGCGCACCCTTGGCTTTCGCGTCCTTGACAGCAGCCTGGGCAGTGCTGAGTGCGGCCTGGGCTTCAGCAGAGATGGCCGGCTTGGCAGCCTCGGCGGCCTTGGGAGCGGTTGTTGGGGATGGTTGGGTGGCACAACCGCCCAGGGTCAGCAGGGATGTAGCGGCCAGTACAAGCAGAATATGGCGCATATCAGGGTTCTCCTCTCAGTATGTGTTTCGGATATCAAGTAATCCGTCATTCCATGCAAGCTGGACTAGCCGGAAATTAGCCCTTAACACTGATTTCGTCAATGTGTTTCGTAGCATGTCAAACTGGTAGATTTCAACCAAGCGCGGCACATGGAGACTGCATTTTTGCAGCAGGGAAGCGCATCCCGTATAATCCGCTTTTGCCAAGGAATCAAAGCGATGCGCGTATTACAAAAAGCTCTGACCTTCGACGACGTTTTGCTCGTTCCCGCCCAGTCAGACATTCTTCCGCGCGATGTCAGCCTCAAAACCCGCCTGACGCGCAACATACATCTGAACATCCCCATCCTGTCCGCCGCCATGGACACGGTTACCGAGGCACGGCTGGCGATCACGCTGGCGCAGGAAGGCGGCATTGGCATTGTCCATAAAAACATGACCGGCAAGATGCAGGCGGCCGAAGTTGCCAAGGTCAAGCGTTTCGAATCCGGCGTGGTCAAGGATCCCGTCACCATTTCGCCGTCCATGACCGTGCGCGAAGTGATGGAGCTTTCACGCAAGCATAAGTTTTCCGGCCTGCCGGTGGTAGACGACAAGGGTAAGGTGGCCGGCATCGTCACCAACCGCGACCTGCGCTTCGAAACCAATCTCGACCAGTCCATCGCCAGCATCATGACCTCGCGCGAGCGGCTGGTAACGGTAAAGGAAGGCGCCGGCCTGGAGGAAGCGACCAAGCTGCTGCACAAGCACCGTCTGGAACGCGTGCTGGTCGTCAATGACAACTTCGAGCTCAAGGGCCTGATCACCGTCAAGGACATCCAGAAATCCACCGAGCATCCGCTGGCCTGCAAGGATGAGCAGGGCAGATTGAGAGTCGGCGCGGCAGTGGGGGTGGGGTCGGACAACGACGAACGCATTGAGCTTTTGGCTGCCGCAGGCGTGGATGTCATCGTCGTCGATACCGCGCATGGCCACTCCAAAGGCGTGTTGAAGCGTGTGGAGTGGGTGAAGAAGCGCTTTCCGCATGTGCAGGTCATCGGCGGTAATATCGCCACGGCCAACGCCGCCACATCCCTGGTTGAACATGGCGCGGATGCAGTCAAGGTCGGCATTGGTCCCGGTTCAATTTGCACCACACGTATCGTGGCAGGTGTGGGCGTGCCGCAGATTTCCGCCGTGGCCAATGTCGCGGAAGCACTGGCGGGCACGGATATCGGCATCATCGCCGATGGCGGCATCCGCTTTTCGGGCGACATTTCCAAGGCGCTGGCGGCCGGCGCGCACTGCGTCATGCTGGGCGGTCTGCTTGCCGGAACGGAAGAGGCGCCGGGCGAAGTCGAGCTGTATCAGGGCCGCTCATACAAGTCCTATCGCGGCATGGGTAGCTTAGGCGCCATGCAGCAGGGTTCCAAGGACCGTTACTTCCAGGACAACGAAGCCAATGCCGACAAGCTGGTACCCGAAGGCATCGAAGGCCGCGTGCCCTACAAGGGCAGCGTGCTGAATGTCATCCACCAGCTGATGGGTGGCTTGCGCTCCAGCATGGGTTACCTCGGTTGCCAGACGATTGCCGAAGTGCATCAGAAAGCGGAGTTCGTCGAGATAACCGCCGCCGGCATTCGTGAATCCCACGTGCACGATGTACAAATCACCAAGGAAGCACCCAATTACCGGGTGGAATGATTTAACCGATTGACAGGGGCTTAGGCCCCTTTTTTCATTTTTAAATATGTCACACCAGAAGATTTTAATTCTCGATTTCGGTTCCCAGTACACCCAGCTCATTGCCCGCCGCGTGCGCGAGGCCAATGTCTACTGCGAGTTGCACCCCTTCGACGTGTCCGAACAGTTCATTCGCGATTTCAAACCGGCCGGGGTGATTCTCTCCGGTGGGCCATCGTCGGTGACGGAAGAGGAAACACCGCGCGCGCCGCAGGTCGTGTTTGAACTCGGCGTGCCGGTGCTGGGCATCTGTTACGGCATGCAGACCATGGCCGCGCA
>CAZVBY010000047.1:0-13797 GCA_964625895.1 uncultured Thiobacillus sp. | reverse complement strand
GGATTGCCGCATCGGTCAGACCATCTGCCGTGATGATGGCGAGTCCGCTGTCTTTCAGTTTCTGCTTGCCCAAATCCACATTGGTGCCTTCCAGACGCACAATGACGGGAATTTTCACGCCCACTTCCTTCACCGCCGTGATGATGCCCTCAGCAATAATGTCGCAACGCATGATGCCGCCGAAAATATTCACCAGCACCGCTTTCACATTGGCATCGGCGAGAATGATCTTGAAAGCCCTGGCCACGGTTTCCGCCGTCGCGCCACCGCCCACATCCAGAAAGTTGGCGGGCTCGCCGCCATGCAGTTTGATGACGTCCATGGTTGCCATCGCCAGACCTGCACCGTTGACCATGCAGCCGATATTGCCGGACAACGCGATGTAGTTGATCCCGGCTTCATGCGCCGCCGCTTCCTTGGCGTCGATTTGACTCAAGTCGTTCAATTCGGCCAAGGTCTTTTGTCGATACAGCGCGTTGTCATCCACGCTCATCTTGCAGTCGAGCGGCAGCACGCGATTGCTTGCAGTCACCACCAACGGGTTAATCTCAAGCAAGGACAGATCGCTATCCACGAACAATTGATACAGCTGCGGCAACAGCTTGCAAAAATCCTGGAAGGCCTCGGCTTTCAAGTCCAGGCCAAAGGCCAGCTCGCGGCATTGGTAGGGCATCAGGCCAGTGACAGGATCACAGTGCGCCTTGAGGATTTTTTCCGGATTGAGCCGCGCCACTTCCTCAATCTCCATGCCGCCTGCGGCCGAGGCCACCACAGCAATTTTTTCCGCCTCGCGATCGACCAGCAAAGACAAATACAACTCGCGCGCGATATCGAGTGTCTCCTCTACCAGTACTTGATTCACCGGCTGGCCATCCGGCGCGTTTTGATAGGTGATCAGCGGCTTGCCAATGAATGATGCGGCGATGGCCTGCACGTCATCCAGACTGCGTGCGATTTTGACGCCGCCCGCCTTGCCGCGCCCGCCCGCGTGGATTTGCGCCTTGACCACCCAGGCATTGCCGCCCAGCTTTTCCGCAGTTGCGCGCGCGACCTCGCCGCTGCCCACAGCCTCGCCGCGCGGCGTCAAAATCCCGCGCTCCCGCAGTCGTGCCTTGGCCTGAAACTCGTGTAGATTCATGCTTGTCTGTTATCTGGCAAAGCCGATATTCTGGAGGAAATCCCCCGGATTCGGAAGCAACAGATCGGCATTCGGCAGCGGCATGAATCAATTCCCAGCCGATCATGAGGAAGACACCGGCTGGACCAAGCCTGATGAACAGGGCAGCTGCCATTTTCCCCCATGAGTGTATGCCAAACCTGCAATTCGGAACCTGCTGTCCCTAACCCGGATATTTCACGAGGTCGGTACTGAATAGTATGGAGATGCGCATGGATCAAGGCATGGCAGACAATCAACCACAAATCCAGTTTGCACCGCCGGCCTGCGCGGGTGTTGGCGGCCAATTTGCAAGCCGCGAGACCCTTGCTAGCAAGGCGTCGTTGTCATGGGATAACGCGGCGGCGCAAGCTCTGCATGAAGTTTGCAACTACCAGCACGAGCCCACCCGCAAACAGGCCGGACAGTGCGCTGAGGATCGCGGAAGCAATGGACTGTCCCCAGCCCAATTGCCCAGACAGGTAGTCGATTCCATGATGCAGAAATGGCAAGCCATGAACGAGAATCCCCCCGCCGACGAGAAACATGGCTAGCGTACCCAGTACGGACAAGGTCTTCATCAGCCACGGCGCCATCGCCAATAAAGCACGGCCAATTGCCTGTTTCAGCCTTGATGTCGCATTGCTCAGATACAGCCCAAGGTCATCGAGCTTGACGATACCGGCTACCAGGCCGTAGACGCCCACTGTCATGAGAACGGCAATCCCCACAAGCACTGCTACCTGTTTTCCGAAACTTGACTCTGCCACCGTCCCCAGGGTAATGACGATGATCTCGGCGGAAAGAATGAAATCGGTGCGCACGGCGCCCTTGATTTTTTCCTTCTCGAAAACCACGATGTCCACCTGCTCGTTCATGACGGTTTCGACCAGGCGCGCATGATGGCCCTCATCTCCGGCCTTGCGGTGGAACAGGGAATGCAAAACCTTTTCCGCGCCCTCGTAACACAAGAACAGACCGCCCAGTATCAACAAAGGCATGATGGCCCACGGCGCAACGGCGCTGATCAGCAACGCGGCTGGCACCAGGATCGCCTTGTTTACAAACGACCCCTTGGCCACGGCCCACACCACCGGCAATTCGCGATCCGCCCTGACGCCGTTGACCTGCTGGGCATTCAGCGCCAGGTCATCACCCAGCACGCCCGCGGTTTTCTTGGCTGCCACCTTGGTCATGACGGAAACATCATCAAGCAGCGTAGCGATATCGTCGATGAGGAGCAGCAAGCTGGATCCGGCCATTTTGCCAATTCAGGAAGTGTGATGAATGAATCCGCAGCAACATGCCTCGCGCACGCGCCACAAAGAAAATCTGGTGCCGCTTGTCTGACTCGAACAGACGACCTACCGCTTACAAGGCGGTTGCTCTACCAACTGAGCTAAAGCGGCATGACGGGAGCGCATTGTACGCGATATGCGCCGCGCAAAGCAGCCCCTGTTACTTGATGACCTTGAGCTGTGGCCGTCCCTTTGGGGGCTCAGGCGGTTCAGGGGACTCGGACAACTGATCAACAGCGGATTCATCCGTCGATTCCAGGGCTTGTCCCTCGATTGCTTCCTGAACCTCGAAATGCATGCCCTGGCCATTCTCTCGCGCGAAAATCGCTGCAACACGATTAATTGGCACGGCGATTTCGTGCGAAACCCCGGAAAAACGCGCGGAGAAAATCACCCAATCGTTGTCGATGGTCAAGTCGCGGACAGCGCCCGCACCGATATTGAGCACGATTTGTCCATCCTTGACATAACTTCTTGGCACCCGCGTCTGCTCGTCCACCTGTACCAGCAGATGCGGCGTAAACCCGGCATCCATGCACCATTCATAAATGGCCCGCATCAGGTAAGGGCGCGTCGAGAGCATGGCCACCGATTATTTCCGCATTGCTTTCTCAGTCGGCGTCATCGCATCGTAAAAAGCCGGACGCGAGAACAATCGTTCGCGGTACTTCAAAACGGGAGCCGCCTGTTTGGGCAGATGAATATCGTAATGTTCAAGTCGCCACAGTAAAGGAGCCAACGCCACATCCAGCATGGAGAACTCGTCGTTCATGAGAAACTTCTGCTTCTCAAGAATGGCCGTAAGCTGGGTCAGACTGTCGCGGATGGCGGCGCGAGAACTCTCGGCGGATTTCTGTCCGCCATGTTCGATGGCGTTGACGTGCGTAAACAGGTCGTTTTCGAAATTGTGCAGCACGAGCCGCGCACGGGCGCGCATGACCGGATCAGGCGGCATCAGTTGCGGATGCGGAAAACGCTCGTCAATGTATTCGTTGATGATGTTGGCCTCATACAGGACGAGGTCACGCTCGACCAGAACCGGCGTCCTGCTGGTAGGGCTAATAATCGCCAGATCTTCCGCCTTGTCGTGAAGATTGATGTCGATCACCTCAAAGTCCATGCCCTTCTCGAAAAGCACGATACGGCAGCGGTGACTGAACGGGCACGTAGTTCCAGAATAAAGCCTCATCATGATGCGTAGTGTTCCTGATTATTGCGACAAAAAAGGCGAAAGCCGGAACGATGTCCGGCCGGGATTTCGCCTCAGGGGATTTCAATTTTCTAGTGGATGTCTTTCCAGAATTCCTTCTTGAGGTAGTAGGCGATGATGAAGAAAATTCCCAGAAAAACCAGGACCAGAAGCCCTGTGTTCAGTCGTTTCTGCTTGGCCGGCTCGGCCATCCAGGAGAGATAGTTCACCAGGTCGCCAGCCATGGCGTCATATTCAGCCAGCGAAACACTGCCGGGTTTGACCAGCTCGAAACGCTCGAAAACCTCGTGCTCCTTGCCTTCATGGTCGACTTCTTTTTTGAAATGCGCGACCTGCTCACCTTGCAGCGAAGCCATCACGTGGGGCATGCCAACCTTGTCGAAAGCAGTGTTGTTCCAACCGGTGGGGCGCGACTCGTCACGATAGAAGCTGCGCAAATACGTGTAGAGCCAATCTGAACCGCGCGAACGGGCAATCACCGAAAGATCCGGCGGCGCGGCGCCGAACCAGATCTTGGCATCGGAATGTTTCATGGCCACCGTCATGGTATCGCCAGGCTTTTCCGTGGTAAACAGCAGATTGTTCTTGATCTGATCCTCAGTAAGCCCCAAATCCTGCAGGCGCGAGTAGCGCATGTAGCTGGCCGAGTGGCAGTTGAGGCAGTAATTGACGAATATTTTCGCGCCACGCTGCAGGGAGCCCTTATCCGACAGGTTGACGGGCGCCTTGTCGAGGGGAATGTGCGCGCCCCCCGACGCTGCGGCCAGTATGGGCGCAAAAGCCAGCAGGGTGAAAAGTTGCTTGATCATTTTCATATTAGCCAGTCACCCTTTCTGGTTCGGGTTTGGTTTTGTCGATCTTGGTGTACCAAGGCATCAGGAAGAAAAAGGCGAAATACACCACAGACAACACGCGCGCAATCCATGTGTAAAGCTGGGTCGCCGGCAGAATGCCAAGAATTCCCAAACCGATGAAGGACACAACGAACGCGGCGAGAAACCATTTGTAAATGGGGCCGCGGTAACGAATCGACTTGACCGGGCTCTTGTCCAGCCACGGCATGGCAAAGAAGATCAGCACAGCCACGCCCATCAGCAACACACCGGGAAATTGCGATCCAAACATCGGCGGCACCGCGCGCAGAATCGCGTAGTACGGCGTGAAGTACCAGACCGGCGCGATGTGCTCGGGTGTCTTCAGCGGATCGGCCGGGATGAAGTTGTTGGCTTCAAGGAAGTAGCCGCCCATCTCCGGCGCAAAGAACACCACGGCGGAGAACACCATGAGGAACACCACGACACCGAGGATATCCTTGACGGTGTAATAAGGATGGAAGGGAATGCCGTCCAGCGGGATGTGGGTGACCGGATCTTTCTTCTTCTTGATTTCCACACCATCAGGGTTGTTGGAGCCAACTTCGTGCAGCGCCACCAGATGCGCCGCCACCAGCGCCAGCAGCACCAGCGGCACGGCAATCACGTGGAAGGCGAAGAAACGGTTAAGCGTGGCATCGCCGACCACGTAGTCGCCGCGAATCCACAGCGACAGGTCTTCGCCGACAAACGGCACGGCCGCGAACAGGTTGACGATGACCTGGGCGCCCCAGTAGGACATTTGCCCCCATGGCAGCAGATAACCCATGAAGGCCTCCGCCATCAGCGCCAGATAGATGATGACGCCGAAAATCCAGATCAGTTCGCGCGGCTTGCGGTAAGAACCGTACATCAGGCCGCGGAACATGTGCAGGTACACCACCACGAAAAACGCCGAGGCGCCGGTGGAATGCAGGTAACGGATCAGCCAGCCCCATTCGACATCGCGCATGATGTATTCGACCGAGGCAAAGGCCACCGGCACGCCGGCCGAATTGAGCGAGGCATCCGGCTTGTAGTGCATGACCAGGAAAATGCCCGTCACGATCTGGAGCACCAGCACCAGCAGGGCCAGCGAGCCGAAGAAGTACCAGAAATTGAAATTCTTGGGGGCGTAGTATTCGGACAGGTGCGCTTTCCAGGTTGCCGTCAGCGGGAAACGCTCATCCACCCAACCGAGGAGTTTTTGCAGTGCATTCATTGCTTATCAGGCCCCCACGCTAGAAATCGTGCTATCCACGCCAACGAGCAGCAAACTGTCGCTGACAAATTTATGCGGCGGGATCACCAGGTTCACCGGAGCGGGAGCCCCTTTGTAGACGCGCGCAGCCAAGTCGAACTTGGAGCCGTGGCAAGGACAGAAGAAACCGCCCGGCCAGTCCGCACCCAGATCGGCGGCACCGATGTCCTTGCGATAGGTGGGCGAACAGCCCAGGTGCGTACAGATACCGACCGCAACGAGGTATTCCGGCTTGATCGAGCGGGTTTTGTTCTTGCAGTAGTCGGGTTGCTGCGGTGCGTCGGACAAGGGGTCAGCCAGTTGATCATCATGCTTGCCCAGGACATCCAGCATTTCCTTGGTGCGATGCACCACCCACACTGGCTTGCCGCGCCATTCCACGGCGACGATGGCGCCCGGTTCGATTTTGCCGATATCCACTTCAACCGGCGCGCCTGCCGCTTTGGCACGTGCGCTAGGCAACATGCTGGCGACAAAGGGCCATGCCACGGCAGCTGCGCCAGCTACACCAGCGCCCGAGGTTGCCGCAACCAGGAATTTCCGTCTTCCCCGATCCACTTCTTGTTGGCTCATCACTTCAACCCGATTCGGTAGGTTTAAAAAGCCGGGATTTTAACCAATTTCACCCATCTTCCGCTATGCCCTACCTATACCTGTCCAAAACAGCTTTCAGAAAAAACCTTCCCTGCACGTATAATTCCCGCAATAACTAATTGATTGTTTATGGAAAAGGCTGGCATGCGCAAATATTGGCTACTGTTCGCTCAAGCGGTTACCCTCACGCTTGGTGTCCTGTTCGTCATCACGCTGATCCGGCCAGACTGGTTGAACTGGCGCCCCGGCAGCAGTCCACAGGACAAGCTGACAATACAACAGGTTAATGGGAGCCTGCCAGTTGGGGCCACCGCCTCGTTCGCGGATGCTGCCAAGCGCGCGATTCCCGCAGTCGTCAATATTTTCACGCAAAAACAGGTACGCGGCCCGCGCAATCCATTTACCGACGACCCGGTGTTCCGGCACTTCTTTGGCGATCGTTTCGACCCCCGTCCGCGTGAAGTCTCCAATCTGGGATCGGGTGTCGTTGCCAGCAGCAATGGCTACATTCTCACCAACCATCATGTTGTCGATGGCGCGGAAGAAATCCAGGTTGCGCTGGCGGATGGCCGCACGATGCCCGCGCAAGTTGTTGGCGCCGATCCGGAAACCGACCTGGCTGTGCTCAAAATCCATGCGGACAAGTTGCCAGCCATTACTTTCGGCCAATCCGACAGCCTTCGCGTGGGCGACTGGGTGCTGGCGATCGGCAATCCATTCGGCGTCGGCCAGACCGTCACTTTGGGCATTGTCAGCGCGTTGGGGCGTACCCATCTGGGCATCAACACCTTCGAGAACTTCATTCAGACCGACGCCGCCATCAACCCTGGCAACTCCGGTGGCGCATTGGTCGACGGAGCAGGCAATCTGGTCGGCATCAATAGCGCGATTTATTCGCGCACCGGCGGCTCGCAAGGCATCGGCTTCGCCATCCCCGCCAGCCTGGCAAGGCAGGTCATGGAGCAAATCATCCGCGACGGCGCCGTCACGCGCGGCTGGGTCGGCATCGAAGTCCAGGATATTTCGCCCGAGCTGGCGGAGTCCTTCGACCTGCAAGCCACAGAGGGCGCCCTGATCGCCGGCGTTCTCAAGAATGGCCCAGCCGACCGCTCCGGCATCCGGCCCGGCGATGTTCTGTTGAACGTGAACGGCAAACCAGTGGCCGATTCATCGTCTCTGCTCAACCTGATCGCTGCCTTGAAGCCTGGCGAGCAGGCCACCTTGGCAGTCAACAGAAAGAAACAGCGCATGGAATTCAGTGTGCGAATCGAGAAGCGGCCACCGCAGCCTAAACAGGCAGAGGGCGACAATTAATTGGCTTGCCGGTACGCCCGGATTTGCGTGGCGTAGGCAAACGGATCGCGCGCCATGGCGGGTGAAAGCCATGCCAGCGCCTGTCTGGCCTTGAATGCCAGGGCCGCATCATCCGCTCTGAGACTGGCCGCGACCAGCATGGCAGACGGGGAAGGCACGGCGCCGTCTGGCAGAATGGCTTCGGGCAGGGCGGTTTTGAGCAAAGGTTCCGCTTCACGGCGCCAGCCCTTTTCCGTGTAAAACAATTGCCATGCCTGATGCGCCAGCCTCACCGCCAGAATACGTGCTGGCGTGCTGCCAGCCGCATCCGCGTAATCCAAGAGGCCAGTCACGACATAGGCATAGTCCTCCAGTTCCGCCCCGCCAATCCGGCGCCCCTTGACCGCTGACTTGACCAGGCCATCCTTTCCACTCAGACGGGTGGCAATAAAGTGCGCCAGCGACGATGCCGCCTTGGCATATTCCGGATTTTGCCGCATGGCGGCTGACAACGCACTCAGGGCAATGCCGTTCAATCCAGCGTTACGTTTGTCGTCCTTGGGCTGGATCATTACGGCACGGACCTTTTTCATTTTTTTCATTGCGCTGTCGAGCCGGCTACGCTCGGCGGCGGCCGGCTCCACCCATTCGGCTGGCAGATGACCGAATTCGAACGGCGGCGGCGCATCAAGCCGCCAGACACGGCGCGCGGCATTGAACTCCGCCGCTGTCAGAATTTTTTGCAGCGACGTCTTGTGCCACAAATAGGCCGCACCCTCCCTGCCAGTGCGGTCCACTGCCGACACGCTGGTTTGCAAGCCGCCATCGGGGTCTTGTAGCGTTTCCAACATGAAATCCAGCGTCGTGAAAGCTGTTTCGCGATAAGCCGGCGCATCGAAAACCTCGGCCGCACGTAAATAAAGCAGCGCAAGCTGCGCATTGTCGTACAACATTTTTTCAAAATGCGGCGTCTCCCAGCCAGGGTCGATGGTATAGCGGAAAAACCCGCCGCCCACATGATCGCGCAAGCCTTTCGCGCGCATCTGGTCAAGCGTGAGTCGCAGGAATGCCGTCAGCTCAGCGTCCCTGGCGTTGGAAGCCAGTTCCAGCAGCAAGATCAGTTGCGGATTCATGGGAAACTTGCTGACCTGGCCGAATCCGCCGCGCAGCTCATCCCATTCCGTCCTGACCTGTTTCAAAAAAGCATTTTCCCACTGCTGGATGGCCTGCCTGTCCATGCGCTGGGCGCGTGGCGCGGGCGGATCAACATGGGCTTTGCGCGCGAGCTGCTCTATGCCGGTGCGATCGGCCCGCCATCGGTCAGACAATTTTTCCAGCACACCGCGAAATTCGTCCGGCGGCGCGTATAGCACCACATAGACTGGATAGCCTTCCGGCGTCACGAAGGCATTGAGCGGCCATCCGGCAATGCGCAGCAGCTTCTCGGAGAAAACCTGCAACGCATCATCCAATCCCGTATTCAATTCCCGATCAACCTTGACCGGGATGAAATCACGGTTTAACCGCGCCGCAATCTGCGGGTTTTTGTAGGACTCCCGCTGCATGACATGGCACCAGTGACAAGCGAAATAGCCGACGGAAACAAACAGCAATTTTTTCTCGCGCTTTGCGCGCGCCAGCGTTTCGGCATTCCATTCCTGCCAGGCGACAGGGTCGCTGCCGTGCTGGGCGAGATAAGGCGACGGATGCTGTGCGAGCTGGTTACGCAAAGCCCCGGGTAATGCCAGCGCCAGCGCTGGCCAAAGCAATAACAGGATTACAAGCTGTTTCGCCATGTCTGATCTTCCGAATCAAACAGCCGATTGGCCTCTTCCGGCCCCCAGCCGCCCGCCGGATAGGTGTGGATGAATTCACGCTCCTGCGCCCAGTATTTGAGAATGGGATCGACAACACGCCAGGCCCATTCCACTTCGTCAAAGCGGATGAACAAGGTGCGGTCGCCTTCAATCAAGTCGAGCAGCAATGCCTCGTAGGCATCTAGCACCCGCTCGTGCCCGGAACGGAAACTCGCGTTCAACTGCAACAGCCGGGTGTCCATGTCCAGCCCAGGCTGCTTGACATGGATTTCCATGTGCATGGACTCCCTCGGCTGAATGGAGAGCAGTATCCAGTTTGGTCCCAGAGATTCGATCGGCGTTTCGCGGAACAACTGCTGGGGCGGATGCCTGAGCCTCAAGGCAATCATCGACTGCTGTTCCTTTAACCGCTTGCCGGTGCGAAGATAAAACGGCACGCCGCGCCAGCGCCAGTTGTCGATATAAAACTTGGCGGCGACGAAAGTCTCCGTGACGGAGCTTTTCTCCACGCCGGCCTCCTGCGCGTACCCTGGAACCTGCTGCCCGTGAATACTGCCGGACGCATATTGCGCGCGGAAAGCGTGGGCGTGCACCGCGCGTTTCGGGATCGGCCTGATTGATCGCAACACCTTCACTTTCTCGTCGCGCAGCGCGTCGGCCTCCAGCGCGGGCGGCGGCTCCATCGCCACCAGGGTCAGGAGCTGCATCATGTGGTTCTGCAACATATCCCTGAGCGCGCCCGCCTTGTCATAGTATGCCGCGCGGCTGCCGATGCCGATGGATTCGGCAACCGTGATTTGCACATGATCGATGAAATTACGATTCCACAACGGCTCGATCAGCGTGTTGGCAAAACGGAACACCAGCAGATTCTGCACCGTCTCCTTGCCCTGATAGTGATCGATGCGAAAAATCTGTTCTTCGTTGAAACTCTTGTGCAACAACTGGTTGAGCATCTGCGCCGATTCCAGGTCTTCGCCAAAGGGTTTTTCGATCACCACGCGGTGAAAACCGCGCGGCTTGTTCAGCCCTGCCTCTTCCAGGTTCTTGATGACAGCAGGAAATTCCGCCGGCGGAATCGCCAGATAAAACACCACATGCGAGCAGGCGCCCATGCGCGGACGAGCCAGCGCTTCGAGCAGGCGCGCATAGGATGCCGGATCATCAAATTCACCCTGCACGTAGCTAAAGCGCGAAAGAAAATGCTCGCACACCGACTCCGGACAGCTTTCATTGAGGCGTTCACGCAGCACGGTGCGCAAATGCGCGCGCCAGTCGGCGTCGCTCATGGGCCGGCGAGAAAAGGCGATCAGGGACAAATGATCCGGCAGACGGCCCGCCTGCTCCAGATGAAACAGCGAAGGCAGCAGCTTGAGGCTCGCCAGATTGCCGGTCGCGCCAAAAATAACCAGTGCGCAGGGCGTATCCGGCGTCATTTCGTTTCCACCTTGTGCCCGCCAAAGGCGTTGCGCATCATCGCCAGCAATCTTGCCGGATAGTCATTTCCCCCCTGGCTGGCGTAGCGCATCATCAACGCCAGCGTCATCACCGGCGCCGGCACTTTTTGGTTGACGGCCTCCAGCGCGGTCCACCGGCCCTCGCCGGAATCCGCCACCAGCGGCTGTATGCCCGCGAGTTCCTGATCATCTTTCAGCACTTCGGCCGTCAGATCCAGCAGCCAGGAGCGCACCACGCTGCCATGCCGCCAGGATTCCGTCACCGCCGCCAGGTCGAACTGGAATTCCGTTTTCGACTTCATCAGCGCCAAACCTTCCGCCAGCGACTGCATCATGCCGTACTCGATGCCGTTGTGCACCATCTTGGCGAAGTGTCCCGCCCCGGCCGGGCCGCAATGCACCCACCCCCGATCCGCGGCAGGCGCCAGGGCTTCGACCAGCGGCTGGATGCGCGCCACCGCCTGGGGCGTACCGCCCAGCATCAGTGCATAACCGTTCTCCAGACCCCAGACACCGCCCGACACGCCCGCATCGACGAACGCGATATCGCGTGCCGCCAATTGACCGGCGTGCCGCATACTGTCCTGGTAATAGGCATTGGCCCCGTTCACCAGCAAATCGCCCGGCGCAAGCAGGCCAGCCAAGTGCTGGATGGCGGATTCCGTGGCCTCGCCAGCGGGCAGCATTAGCCAGACAACACGCGGCGCCGGCAGCGATGTCACCAGATCTTCCAGGCTGGTGGCGGCGCGCAGCGTCTTTTCTTCGGCGACCAGCGCTTCGGCCACGGTCTGGGTGCGATTGTGCACCGCCATCGAAAAACCCTGGCGCGACAGCCGACGCGCCATATTGGCGCCCATGCGCCCCAGGCCAACCAATCCGAATTCCTGCATGATTCCCTCTAGGTAAACGCTGATTTATTCGCTCACGCGAAACATCAGCAAAAAACTTTCCCGGCGCATGTCCGTGAAAGTTTGCGCTTTCAATGACTTGCGTCATTGAGCGGCAAACCGCTTCGCGGCTTGCCAGGGAAACACTGAACAAATCAGCGCTTCCCTAGAATAAAGATTCCCTGTTCAGCATAGCCGTTCACAACGATATCCGTACCCAGCGAAGCAAAAATCAGGCGTCAGGATGTGAAGGTATACTCAAAGACACAATAGCCATTCTTCGCATTTTTCATGAAGGTCTTGTTCGCTGCTTCCGAAGCCTATCCTTTAGCCAAGACCGGCGGTCTGGCCGATGTCGCCGGTGCGCTGCCCGCAGCCTTGCGAAAGCTCGGCGCGGATGCCCGCCTGCTGATGCCAGGTTATCCTTCCGTGCTGGAAAAGACGCGGGACTTGCAGCAGGTCTTTCAGGTCGATTTGCCCGTTCATGGCAAAACCAGCCTGCTGGCAGGCAGCGTGCCGGGGTCGGGTGTGCCTTTGTATGTAATCGAGCACAACGGCTATTATGCGCGCCCCGGCTTGTATCAGGATGCGGGCGGGCGTGACTGGCCGGACAACGCGCTGCGCTTTGGCCTGCTATCGCAATTCGCCGCCTGGCTGGCCGGGCCACAGACGCCGCTGGAGTTTCATCCAGACGTACTGCACTGCAATGACTGGCAAACCGGCATGGCCCCCGCCTATCTGCATTTTGGCAAGGCGCCGCGCACGCCGTCGGTTTTCACCATCCACAACCTGGCTTATCAGGGGCTTTTTCCGCCCGCCGCGCTGACCGATCTGGGGCTGCCGCCAGAGAGCTTCTCCATCCATGGTGTCGAGTATTACGGCCAGCTTTCATTTCTCAAGGCCGGGCTGTTCTATGCCAGCCGTCTGACGACGGTCAGTCCGACCTATGCCAGCGAAATCCAGACAGAAGCCGCCGGCATGGGCATGCAAGGGCTGCTTGCCGCGAGGCAAATCGTTTTGCGCGGGATACTCAACGGCATTGACACGCAGGAATGGAATCCCGCAACCGACCCGCATCTCACCGCGCCCTATAGCGCCGACAACCTGACTGCCAAAGGATTGAACAAGCTGGCCCTGCAAGATGCAATGGGGCTGGCGCGCAATCCAAACATTCCTCTTCTGGGCATGATCTCACGCATGACGGCGCAAAAAGGTGCGGATATCGTGATCGATGCATTGCCAAACATACTGGAACTCGGCGTTCAAATCATCGTGCTCGGCAGTGGCGATCCAGCGCTGGAACAGGCCTGGCGACAGGCGGCCGCAGGCTACTCCGGCAAGGTGGCGGTCAACATCGGCTACGACGAAGCGCTCAGCCATCGCATCGAAGCCGGCACGGACATGTTTCTGATGCCTTCGCGGTTTGAACCTTGCGGACTTAACCAGATGTACAGCCTGCGCTATGGCACGCCACCGATCGTGCACAAGGTCGGCGGGCTGGCGGATACAGTCACGCACGCCAGCCTGGAGAATCTGTCCCAAGGGCTGGCGACCGGATTCGTCATGGACACGCTGGACGTTGCGACGCTGGTCGACACGGTGCGACGCGCCTGCATCCTGTTCCGGCACAAGCTGGCCTGGCGTCAACTCATGCGCGCCGGCATGACGCGGGATTTCAGTTGGCAAAACAGCGCGCGAGAATATCTGGAGGTATATCGGGCCGCAGTAAAGGGGTGAAACTCCGCGCCGCATTTAAGGAGCCTCTGATTAATTCCCACATGGCCGCGCGCTCGGTTTAGCGGGATGAAATGCAAGGCGCGCGACGAAGGTCGTATCTGGATACGATGCCGAGAAGCGCAACACAGAAATTCGCCCGCAAAACCAGCGCCCCAAGGTTTGAATATGGGCATATTGATGCCCAGGCGGGTTGCGCCGGATTTTGCCGCTGGCTTTGGCGCAGTGCTTGGCTTCGT
>CAZVBY010000046.1:0-14019 GCA_964625895.1 uncultured Thiobacillus sp. | reverse complement strand
AAAGAAGATAAAGCTCAAACCGAAATGGGTGCGGCGCGGCGGAATTCAAGCCCGGCTTTCAGGGCAAGGTCGCATTCTCACGGTGAAGCGGCGCGACGCTGTGCTGACAAGCGGCGGATGGCGCGAACGAAAAAAACCGTCAACGCCAGTGCGATCAGGATAAATGCCGCCAGCAGCCCGAAAAACAGGATGGGATGATGGAAGGCCGTCCACAAGCCAACGCCCAGCATGGCTTCTTCCGTGACCGAGGCAGCGACATTGCTGAAGGGTTCGGGCGAGGTATTGATCGCCGCCCGGCTGCCGGTTTTGGCGAATTGCGCGCTGGCCGCCACGCCGCCGCCAAGCAGGGCGATCAGTGCGGTGGTCCCGCCGCCACCCAGATCCGGGAACAGGCTGGCGGCCAGTGCTGCGCCCGCCGGGATGCGCAAGAAACTGTGCAGCGCGTCCCAGATTGAATCGACCCAAGGAATCTTGTCGGCGAAAAATTCCGTCACGCTCAGCAATCCGGTTACGGAGAGGCTGACGGGGTGCGCCAGCCAGGCCAGCATGTCCGGCAGATCGAATCCGGCGAATCGAGCGAGCAAGCCCAGCACGAACAACACCAGATACAGACGCAGGCCGCTGCCCCAGGCGACGGCGGCGGCGATGGCGGCTTGGGCGATGAGCGCGCTTTCCATCGATGCTGGAACGTCAGGTCAGCTTGGCGGGAACCAGTTTTGCCAACTGGTCGATACCCATCGCGCGGAGCAATTCGTTGACCAGGGCGTTCTGACCTTGCAGGGTAATCACCTTGCCACTGCCCAGCAGTTGCATGAGATGGCTGATAAAACTGCCAACAAAGGCGTAGTCGAGACGGGTGAGTTCGGATAAATCGATGGCGACTTCTTGCCGCGACTGCGCGTATTGAAGCAGGCCGGCAATCTGGTTTTGCGAGGTCTCGGACAAGACGCCTTTGAGCGCGAAAATATCGGGGTTTCTTTCGGCGGCGGCGGGGGAGATTTCGCGGGCAGCCTGGATGTTTTCCCAGGAGGGCGGTGACATTTCGAAATGCACGGCGTAATCCACCGCAAGGTCTTCGAACGCGACCTGCCTGCCTAACAGTTGATAGAGGGATAACAGGAGTTGCCACCAGGCTTCGGTGTCGCGTTCGCCGTCAAGTTTTTCCCGGAGCGCCTTGGTCAGGGGGGTGGCGCCGCCGACATGCAATACGAGCCGTTTTTTTTGCGCCAAGGTTAAGCCTTCGGCCAGGCGGGCAGCGCCAGCGGCTTCCAGGGCGTCGAGTTGTGTGAAGTCCAGCGCCACGCTCTGATTTCCGGAAAAGGCAGAAAGCGCGTTCTTCAATCGTTCGCCTTCGGTTTCGTCCAGTGCCGCCCCTGCTGTCAAGGTGCTGTCGGGAGGACTGTCCGCCTCGCCGGAAGGCTGACCAAAGTTGGGAGGCGAGGTTTCGAACTTCCGTGCGTAGTCGAGGGCAAGTTGCTCAAACTCGGCGCTTCGGCCGCTTAACCGGTAAAGGTCGAACAGCATATGCCAGGCGCGCGGCTCATTGCCGGCCAGCATGGTTTTCAGGCTTTGTTCTGCGTTATCAGTCTGGTTGCTGGCATAGAACATGGCGGCTTCGTCCAGCGCCGTTTCTGGCGCGCCACCCACCTCTTCCACCAATATGCCGTGGTTGTCCGGAAGGGCCGAACCGAACGTCGTCAGGCCCTGCGAAGGCGGGCCGTCACCGGCTTGCCGGGCGGTCGGTTCCTTGTCCGGCTTGTTGCGATCCTTGCGAAAAAAAGGGATGGCCATGAATGTGGCGAAATGGCGTGTGGTCAGCGAATCATACTGCGGATTGTGCGACACGGGGAGCCGAGCGGGCCGCCTGGGTAAAATCTTGTAAAACCTTGTCGACAAAGCCAGGGTCGAGATCGCTCACAATGAAAACAAAGCGGCTGCGGCGGTCATCGGATGGCCAGGCGTCGAGTTCGGCTTCCGGATACAGTACATGCTGGACGCCATGCAGTACGGTGGGTTTGGCGCACCCTGCAATGTTGACGATGGCCTTGAAGCGCAGCAAGTGCCCGGAGCGGAAACTCACCAGCATTTCCAGCGCGGCTTGCAGGCCGGCGATGGGAAGCGGTTCGTCGAGCACGACGGAAAATGACTGGATGCGCTGGTCGTGCGTATTCGGCGTTGTTTCCGGTTTTCCCAACAGGCTTTTGCTGACGGGTTTGTAGCGTTGTGCATTCAACCACTTTTGCACGTCCGGGATTTTGTCGCGGGTATTGAACAGGCCCAGGTCGAGAATTTGCGCGAAATCCATGTTGCCTTGCATGACCTGGATTTGCAGGGCGGCCGGGTTAAGCGCGGCCAGCCGGTCTTGCAGTATGGCAATGTGGTCGGTGTTGGCCAGATCGACCTTGGTCAAGATGAGTCGGTCGGCGACGGCGACCTGTTTGACGGCTTCAAAATAGCTGTCGAGTTGTGCATCCCCCAGCACCGCGTCGACCGTCGTGACCACGCCGTCCATCCTGAAACGGGCGCGTACCCAGGGGTCATTGAGCAGGGTGTCAAGAATCGGCGCGGGATCGGCGATGCCGGTCGTTTCGATGACCACGCGCTCGAAACGCGGAATATCCCCGCGTTCGCGCGCCATGAACAGATTCTTCAATGTTGGAGAAAGCGAGCCGGATACCGTGCAGCAGACACAGCCGCCGGACAACACGGCCATCGGGCCTTCCATTTTTTCCAGCAAGTCATGGTCCAGACTGACATCGCCGAATTCGTTCATGATGACGGCGGTTCTTGGCAGCTTGCGGATCAACTGGTTCAACAGCGTGGTTTTGCCGCTACCCAGAAATCCGGTGAGGAGCGTAACGGGAAGGAGGGTGTTAGCCAAAGACATTATCAAGTCAAAACCTTTGAACGCAGAGGCGCAGAGACGCAGAGAGAAACAAGGAAATATTGCAGGAGCACGCTTGTCTGCGGCATGCACTTGCCGATTTTTGGCGACACGATCCTGAATAAGTGATTTTTTGCCTTCTTTCTCTGCGTCTCTGCGCCTCTGCGTTCCATGTTTTTTGCTTTTCCCCTGGATTATTTTCGTTTGGCCCGCGGATGCGCCGTGTCATACACCTTGGCCAGGTGCTGGTAATCCAGATGGGTATAAATCTGCGTGGTGCTGATGTTGGCGTGCCCCAGCATTTCCTGCACGGCGCGCAGATCGCCGGAGGATTGCAATACGTGCGTGGCGAAGGAATGTCTCAGCCTGTGCGGATGAACATGCGTATCCATGCCGGCTTTTTTCGCCCAGCGATCCAGCCGGGATTGAATTTGTCGCATTGACAGTCGCGCGCCGTGCCGATTGACGAAAACGGCTGTTTCGGCAGCGGCGCCCATGCTGTTGCGTACTGCCAGCCAATGCGTCATCGCCTCTACGGCCTTGCGGCCGATGGGCGTTTGTCTGGTTTTACGGCCCTTACCGGTGACGGTGGCTTCGCCTGCCGCCAGATCCAGCGCCATCAAGTCGAGTCCCGCCAGTTCGGCCAAGCGCAGGCCGGACGAATAAAACAACTCAAACATGGCCCTGTCGCGGATTTCCAGCGCATCCTCCGGCGTGCGATCAAGCAGTTGCGCGCAGCGGTCGGGCGATAGCACCTCAGGCAGCGCACGACGGAGCTTTGGCGGGCGCACGCTGGAACAGGGATTGCCGGGGAAGCCCAGACGCTTGCAGGCGAAGCGGTAGAACCCGCGCCATGCGGAAAGCGTGCGCGCCAGGCTGGCCGCAGAAAGTCCCTGGCCGTGCAGTATGGCAATAAAACGGCGGATGTGTCCTGTGTCCAGCGCATTTAGTGCGATGTTTCCGGCCAGGCGGCTTAACACGGACAGATCACGCCGGTAGTTTTCCACTGTCAACGGTGACAGCCGGCGTTCCGCGGCAAGGTGCGTCAGATAGCGCTCGGCTGTTTCGTTCATGCCAGACGAGTAAGTGCCGCGCTGATGATCTGCCCGAGGCGTTCGAGATAAAGCGTGCCCATTTCCGGGTAAAAACGCCGGGCGTCTTCCGAGGCCAGCACCAAGAGTCCCGCGGCGTGCTCCCCGCGCAGCGGGATGGCGGCGAAGGATTTGAGATGGGCGGAGGTCTCGCCAAACCATTCTTGCGCTTCGGCATGACGCAGGGCGCCGCAGGACGGGTGCATCTGCGCGCTCACTTCGTTCTTTAGCGCATCGCTGACGGCAGGCTGGGTGGTGGGCGTGTTCCAGATGCGGAGCGCGTGATGCGGCACGGCAAAGCCCTGTTTCAGGTGCAGCGCCAGCGCGGCGAACAACGCGGGCAGGTCACGCGCGGCGATCACGTCCAGCGCCAGCCGGTGCATTTTTTCCGAAATGGCATCGTTTTCCTCGCCGAAATGAATCAGTTCTGCCAGCTTGCTTTCCAGCATTTGCACCTTGTCACGCATCGACAGCACCTGGCGTTCGGTAATGGAAATCGCGTGCGTGCCATGTGGGTGCGTGATGCGCAGGGTGGTGAGCAAATCCGGGTACTGGTTGAAAAAGTCCGGGTGCAGGCTCAGGTAATTGGCGACCAGGTCGGGGTGAATGGGGTCAGTCATCAAAGCTCCAAAATGCCTTCAAAAACGGTTTGTGCCGGGCCGGTCATTGTGACCGGCTGTCCCTCGCCTCGCCATTCTATGGTCAAAACCCCGCCGCGCGTTTGCACATCGACGCGATGGTCAAGCAAGCCGCGGGTAATGCCGGCCGCGACGGCCGCGCAGGCGCCAGTGCCGCAGGAAAGTGTTTCACCAGCGCCGCGCTCGAACACGCGCAGGCGAATATGCGCGCGGTCGACAATCTGCATGAAGCCGGCATTGACCCGTTGCGGAAAGCGCGGATGGTTTTCGATGCGCGGCCCCTGAATTGCAACCGGCGCGTGGTCCACATCCATCACCACTTGCACGGCATGGGGGTTGCCCATGGAAAGGGCGCTGATCGTGACGGGGCTGCCCTCGACGTCCAGTTCATAGGTCAGCGCGCGCGCATCGGCCAGAAAGGGAATGTCGCCGGGCTCGAAGCGGGGGGCGCCCATGTCGACCGTAACGCGGCCGTCGGCTTCCAGCCGTGGTTTGATCAGGCCGCTTTGGGTTTCCACGGTGATTTCCTGTTTTTTGGTCAATCCCTTGTCGACCACGAAACGTACGAAGCAACGCGCGCCATTCCCGCACTGCTCGACCTCGCCGCCGTCGGCGTTGAAAATGCGGTAACGGAAGTCGGCTTCGGGGCTGGTTGGCTTTTCGACCAGCAGCAACTGGTCGCACCCCACGCCGAAATGGCGGTCGGCGATGGCACGGACTTGCGCTGCATTCAATTCAATCTGCTGGGTCACGCCGTCGAGCACGACGAAATCGTTTCCCGCGCCATGCATTTTGGTGAAGTGTCGTTTCATGGTGTGAGAGGGATGGGGAACATTTACGGGAATCTTACCCGCTACAGTCTGGTTGATTTTCGATATTTCTGCGGACATCAGGAAGTCATCCATGACATAGCCATTGCCAATATCCAGAACATCCGTGCCAATGAGGTGGAAACCGTAGCGCCTGTATGCCTGGATCGCCAGTGTATTGTGCCGGTTCACGCGCAGGGTGAGGCGTGTCGCGCCAGCGCAGCGCGCGGCATCGGCGATGTGTGCCACCAGTGCCCGGCCAATGCCGCGATGCTGGCGGGCGGGATGCACGTAAAGCTTGTCCAGCTTCCACGCATCGGGCGTATCCGCAAGCCCTTGGGCAAAACCCACCATGCCGCTGTTTTCGTGGGCTGCAACCCAGCATGTGGAATCGAGAGAGTGTTCTATGGCCGCAAGCGAATATCGTTGTTCCAGCATGTAATCGATTTGGGTGGGGCGGATGATGCCGGGATAGTGCGCGTGCCAGATTTGATGCGCGAGATGCAAAAGCTCCGGCACTTCTGCGCGCGTCAGGGGGCGAAAATCAGTCATAAAACGACGGATCGTTTTTGCCGGGCCGGGTTTTGAAACGCCGATGCGTCCACAAGTACTGCGCCGGCATTTCGCGGATGCGGTCTTCGATGAAGGCATTCATGCGCCGCGCGTCGGCCACGATGTCGCTGCCGGGGTAGTCTTCCCAGGCAGGATAAAAGGTCAGCACGTAGCCTTGCCCGCCGGGCAGTTGACGGGTGACGGCAGGGACGACGCGGGCGCGGGAGATTTTCGCCAGGCGCGACAAGGTCGGCAGCGTGGCGGCGGGAATGCCGAAGAAGGGTACGAAGATGGATTCGCGACGGCCGAAGTCCTGATCGGGCAGATAGTAAAACGGCAGGCCGGCCTGAATGGTTTTGATCAGCGGCCGGATGCCTTCGTGGCGTGAGGCCAGCACCGCTTCGGTGAATCGTTGCCGCAGGCGCAGGAAGTAATGGTCGACAACCGCATTGCGCGAACGGCTGAACATGGAAACCACTTTGGTGCGGGTGGAGAGGCGAACGCCCCCCATGTCGAGGCCGACAAAATGCGGCGCTAGCAGGATGACGGGTTGGCCATGCTGCGCGTCGAGATGTTCACGGCCCTCGATGCGGATAAGTTTTTCCAGGCGGCTGGCGGAAGCCCAGATCAGCAAGCCGTGTTCCAGCGCCGCGCGCGCGCTGGCTTGAAAGTTTTGCACGAGTAGGCGGCGGTGTTCGGCGGAAGATTTTTCCGGGAAGCACAATTGCAGGTTCTTCAGCGCAGTGCGCTTGCGATGGCCCGGCAGCATCGCCGCCAGCCAGCCCAGCGCATTGCCGATGGCAGCCTGGAGCCTGAGCGGCAGCCAGTGGATGAGCCATAACAATGCAAAGCCAAGCCGGGTCAGCGCGGCACTCATGCGGCGGGCGCGTCCGGAGGCGGTTCCACGCCGCCAGGTTTCTTGAAGCGCGCGTAGCCCCAAAGATATTGCGCGGGCAGCTTGCGCACCACGTTCTCAACTTCGCGGTTAAGCGCAGCAGCGGCCGCTGCGCGGTCTTCAGGCAACGGCGCGGATAGCGTCTCGAAATGAATATGGTAGCCGCGTCCCCACGACAGGCGTTCGGCATAGACCATGAACGGCACAGCGCCAGTAGCGTGGATCAGGCGCACGGTCATGGTGGGGGTATAGGCCCAGCGACCGAAAAATGGCGCCCATGTTCCATCGCCCTGGGTGGCGACCTGATCCGGCAACACGCCGATGGCCTCGCCACGCTTCAGGGCGGAAAGCAGGGCTTTCACCCCGGAAAGGTCCGTTGGCACCAGTCGCGCCTGCCCGCGTTCGCGTCCATGCCGCATCAGGTCATCCACGAATGGCTGGCGGGCAGGTTTGTACATGGCCGTGAACGGCTGGCGGAAGGCAATGTACTGGTTGATGATCTCCCAGCAGCCAATGTGCGGCGCGACCACGACCGCACCCTTGCCGGCCTTGAGCGCGGCATCGAATTGATCGATGCCCGGAGTGGCGTGCACCAGACGCACTACCTTGTCCTGAGGGCGTAGCCAGATGGCGGGCAGTTCCATCAAACCCTTGCCGGTTTCGCGGATGAGTTGGCGCAGCAACCCGGGGTTGGCAGGCAGCAAGCCGCTTTGCGCGAGATTTTCCCGGACGCGTTTTTGATGACGGCCCGGTACAAGCCAGATCAGCCAGCCCAGCACAAAGCCCAGGGCGTGCAGCAAGGGCAGCGGCAGGGCGGCCAACAGACGTAGCAGCAGGGTTTTCATGCGGGTTGACGTTTTCGCGACAATGGTTGCACAATGCACGAAGCCGCCGGGTTAATGCTGACAACTTGCGGGCGGGATACAAATACTGCTAAAGCGTCGAGGCTCCATTTTTCCCCCGGGCTGATCGCGCTGTTCAACGGGGGAAACATTGGAGTTTTCATGAAAGAATTTATTTTCACTTCCGAGTCGGTTTCCGAAGGCCATCCGGACAAGATGGCGGATCAGATTTCGGATGCCATTCTTGACGCGATTCTAACCCAGGACAAGCATTCCCGCGTGGCGTGCGAAACGCTGCTGACCACGGGTTTGTGCGTCGTTGCCGGCGAAATCACCACTGGCGCCACGGTGAACTACAGCCAGGTCGCGCGAGAAACCATCAAACGCATTGGCTACGACAGTTCCGAAGTCGGTTTCGATTACCAGACCTGTGCCGTGATGACGGCAATTGGCAAGCAGTCGCAGGACATTGCCGTGGGCGTCAATGAAGGCGAGGGCCTGTTTCTCGATCAGGGCGCGGGCGACCAGGGCCTGATGTTCGGCTATGCCTGCAACGAAACGCCCCAGTTCATGCCGCTGCCGATTTATCTGGCGCATCGCCTCACGCAAAGGCAGTCTGAACTGCGCAAGGATGGTCGGCTGCCGTGGCTGCGGCCCGACGCCAAATCCCAGGTATCCGTGCGCTATGTGGATGGCAAACCGCAGCACATCGACACCATCGTTCTCTCCACCCAGCATCATCCGGAGGTTTCCCACGCACAGCTTACCGAAGCCGTGATCGAGGAAATCATCAAGCCTGTGTTGCCCAAGGACATGCTCAACGGTGACACGCGCTATCTGGTCAATCCGACCGGGCGTTTCGTCGTTGGCGGGCCGATGGGCGACGCCGGCCTGACCGGCCGCAAGATCATCGTCGATACCTACGGCGGCGCGGCACCACACGGTGGCGGCGCGTTCTCGGGCAAGGATCCATCGAAAGTGGACCGCTCCGCGGCCTACGCCTGCCGTTATGTCGCCAAGAACATTGTTGCCGCCGGACTGGCGGAGAAATGCCTGGTGCAGGTCAGCTACGCGATTGGCGTGGCCAAACCGACTTCATTGATGGTCGAAACCTACGGCACCGGCAAGGTCAGCGAACACAAGCTGGTGGAACTCATCGACAAGCACTTCGACCTGCGGCCCAAGGGCATCATCCAGATGCTGGACCTGCTGCGCCCGATCTACACCCGTACCGCGTCCTACGGACACTTTGGCCGCGACGAGCCGGAATTCACCTGGGAGGCGACCGACAAGGCCGCGGCGCTCAGGGAAGCGGCAGGGCTGTAAGTCAGACCCGCCCGGCCTGAGCGTCAGTAGTTCAGGTCGCGCGCGCTGAACAGGCGTTTGGGTGCGGCATCCAGCACCCGCACCAGCATCGAATTCATCGAAGCCAGATCGTTGTCGAAGCCACCGTGCGTGCGGCTCGCGGATGCGCCCTGCGCGATATCCGCGCCTTCCCTGCCTTCGGAGATTACCAGTGCAGGCCGTCCGTTGACCTGGCCGGCGAACAGTTTTGTCAATGTCTTGTCGGCATCGAGAAACGCTTTCATGCCCAGTAGCGGCACGCCGCGTTCGCCCTCGAAGGCATTTGACACCAGATAGAGCAGCGACTTGCCATACGGGCCGATACTGTCGTCGCGCTCCAGCTTGTCGGACAGGAGATACACGCTGGGCAGCGGCGCCTTGCCGGCTTCCACCAGCGGCAGCACCAGGGTCTTGAAATCGTCGTTGCGGATGGCGGGCGCCATGAACTGCACGCTCTTCAACGGAATGCCCAGCCCGGACAGAAGAGGCAGCGCATGCGCGGCGAAGATACTGCCGGCCGAATGGCCGACGATGTGCAATTCCCAGCCGGTCTTGTCGTGGGCCGCGAGTTTTTTCTTGGCGGTCTCGACCGCCTGGGCGATCAACTGAATCGCGCCCAGGCCCTGTGAATGGGTTGACGACAGCTGGGCGTTTTCCTTCATTTCTCCCCACATGCGGAAGCCCGCGCGGGCAAGCGTGAGTTCGAGCACCCGATCTTTCGCCTCGGTCAGGTTTTCCAGAAAGCCGCCACCGGCAAGCTCGTCGGCCCTGGTGAATAAATCCTTGAACAGATTGCCCACGCTGGAAATGAAATCGCTTTCCCACATGATATGCAACGGATAGATTTCGTTTTCCAGCATCACGTCGCGCAGGGCGATGATGCGCTTGGCGGAGGCGGACTCGGAATTGAGTCCGCCGTGCAGATAAAGCAGGATGCGGCGTTTTTTCCAGCCTTGCGTGGCGGCGGGAATGGTTTCGTTGAACAGCCGGGCAAGATCTTCCCGCGTGGTCCAGTATTCGCCGCTATCCGATAATTCGCCATTGTTCGCCACATCCACCACATAAGGCCGGATATCGGCGAGCGGAATGGTGCGGCTGGCGCGCTGAATGCCGGACGTGTCGATGGCCGGGTCGCCCGCCCACACATCCATGGTGACCGGCACGCCAAGCTGCGCCACCCAGACGTCGGTGGCGTGCATGAGAAAATCTTCGTAAGGCAAGAAGGCGAAACCATCCCTGCCCCAGTCCGGCCCCCATGAATTCTGGATAATGAATCCTTGCGGCGTGTAGCCGACGATGGCGATGGCATGTCCGCCGTCCGCGCTGCCCTGACGGCGGATCAGCGGGAATTTGTAGGCTGTCTTGCGGCCTTCGACAGGCACAACGACCGCTCTGGCATCCTTTTCTGCACCGGGCCGCGCCCAGCCCGCATGAACCATCAGCGTGGCATACAGGATGCCGGTTTCAAACAGCGCGGTGTGCATGTCGCGCACACTCTGAGGTTTGATGCGGTAATATGCGCCGCCTGGCGTCTGCTTCGCCTCGGCAATGACAGGGTCCGTCATGCTGGCGATGCCGTGCCGGGACTGCGGCCAGGATTTCTCGAAACAAACGCCGTGCTTCACCCATCCCTTGATCGCGCCGCGTGCCGACGAACCTTCGTAGTTCTGTCCCGGCCATTCATCGTAACGGCGCGCCAGTTCATACATCATGCGCGGGCTGATCCGCCCGGTGAGCCCGCGACGCGTGCGCAGAAAATTCACCACTGCCGCCAGGGCAAAACCCGTGCAGGCGCCTTCCCGACCCTGGTCGAGAATCCTCGAACGCGGAATCAGCGGGCAGGAAACGTACGCATCCGGCAAGCAGATCAGCGCGGGACGGTAATACCAGTCACGCAGGTCGATGCGGTCAGGCATCGCGTCGAGTTTTTTGTTGGCGGCCTTTTCGGCTGAAGTGTTGAGCAGAACAGGTTGTGGCATGAAGTGATTCTCCGGAATCAAACCAGGGTGATGTCCATATAAAGCGGCGCATGATCCGACGCCTTGGGTTCGTTTTCGCCCACCCCTTCGAGTCGTTCGCCGGTCACGCGCTGCGCGCGCCAGGGCAGGCCGCCGCGCATCACCATGGGCTTGCCCGCGTTGGCCTGGGCAAGGCCTTTCGACAGCAACAAATAGTCGAGCTGGCTGTAACTGTTTCCGCCGGCGTAGTAATGCGTCCATTGTTCTGATTGGGGCAGCCGCGTCAGCACGTTGGACAATCCCTTGTGGTCGAGCAGCGAGGCGAGCGCGGTCTTGCCCTCGGGGTAGTCGTTAAGATCGCCCAGCACCACGAAATTGCCCTTGTAGCCCGACTTCTTCCAGCGCGCGTCGACGATGGCGGCGACACGTTCGGCCTGCTCCTGGCGCCGCGCGCGGGTGGCATCGCGGCCTTCCATCATGGATTTGAAATGATTGGCGTAGAGCGTGAGCGCCTTGCCGCCGATATCCAGCTCGATCTCCAGACAATCGCGCGAGAACAGGAAGGCGGTGCCCTTCTTGTTGCGCTCGTCACGGTGCGAGCGCAATGACACGATGGGGTAGCGTGACAGCACGGCAACGTCGATCTGTCGCGGGTCGAAGCAGTCGATCACCGCGCGGTGGTTGTACTTCATGCCACCCAGGTAATACGAATTGAAACGGTCGAGCACCGGCAGGCTTTCCACCTCCTGCAGGCAGATCACGTCGGCGTTGACGGCGCGGATGGCCTTGGCGGTGATCTTTTTCGATTCCTCGTCATGGATCTTGAACGCCAGGTCGTTGATGGTGAAGCCGTCATCCTCGCGCGGCGCGAGCCCGTCCTTGAAACGGTAGCGGGCGAACAGGTTTTCGGCGTTGAAGGTGGCGATGCGGAGGGTGGCGGGCATGGCGCTTCACCAGACCATGATCGAGGTTTCGGCGGCGGCTTCCGCGTAATACAGGCGGAGACCGATCTGATAGCGGCGGCCGTTCACAAGCCGCATGTCGATGCGCGCATTCAGATCGGTGCCGCTGTCATCGTTGCCTGCAATCTGCACGTTGCCGGAAGGCGTGACTTCGAACAGCACCATGACAGTGTCGGATGTACCGAAGGTGGCGATGCGGTAGGTGCGCGTGCGCTTGGGAATGAACTCGAATACGCGGGTCTGACCAGGCTTGATGGCCAGCTTTTGCGACAGGCCGACTTCCAGCACGGGATTCTTTTGCTTGCCGCCCGGATAGGATTCAACGATCCACGCCTTGTCCGATGGAGAGAGTCCGCCTTTGGGATAAAGCCCATTGCCATATTTCGCGGGTTCCACGATCAGGCCCGGACCGAATGCGTATTCCATCACCGAGTCGGGATCCCAGTTGGTGCCCTTGACTTCGGACGGCGGGATTTTGCGCAGGATGTTCCATTCGATGGTTTGCGCATCCCAGTTATTGGGCGGGCCCTTGAAATATTTCCTGACCGCATCGGTATTCCAGGTGATGCCGGCGAAGGGGTTCTGGTGCTCGTGTTCCAGGCCCAGCGCATGGCCGATTTCGTGCAGCGCGGTGTCGCGTCCGTAGGCGGTGTCGAGCGGCCAGCCAAAGTTCATGGTGCGATTGAGCGGGTCGCGGATATTGAGCGTGTCGCGGCCGACGTAAGACCACGAGCCGTCCGAGGCATCAAAGCCGATGCGGATGGTGGCATCCTCCGGCCGGGCCGCTTCCTTGAAACCGATGCCGATGCCCAGCTTGAACCAGTTCTCAAATGCCTTGCGCACTTCATCAATATCCGCCGTGTTGCCGCGCCACGCGGCGGGTACATCATCGCCCTTCCTGAAGCAGTAGTAGGTGAGCTGCGTGCCGTTCACCCATTTTTTCGCGCCGTGGATAATGGCACGGGCGCGCATGGCGTCCACGCCGGGGCTGAACTGCCGGGGATTCTGCACCGGCTGCGTGCAATAGCGCAGCTTGACGGCATCGGGTTTGGCGGGGGCGGTCTTGCTTGATTTGGCCATGGCTGTCTCCTTTGATTTCACGATTCGACGGGAGCGAGATATTTGCTGTGGCACCAGCCGACGATGTCCATCACGCCGTTGACTTCGCCCGCCACGTCGATCTGCCACCACAGGCCATGCTTGGCGAGCACCTCGACTTCGGTTTCCGGCGGCAACGGGGAACCGGGCAGCATGGCGAACTGTGCGCCCGCGCCTGCGCGCACATTCAGTTTTGCGGTGGTGCGATACAGTTCGGGGTGGTCGTCCGCGCGCCCGAGCAGGCGTGCGCGCACCGATTCCAGCGGAAAATCCGGTCCCGGATCTCGCTTGCGTCCGGGCGCGATGTCGTCGTGCCCCAGGACATCGGCAAGCGCGTAGTGTTTGACCAGCGCCATGCCGCATTCAAGCGTGGCCTCGATCTGCGCCGGCGTGTAGGCATGCCAGCCGCTGGGCGTGGCGCCGGGTGGATCGTTCTTGTGCGTGGCGATGGTGACTTCGCGATCGGGATAGCTACGGCGCGTAAGCGGCGACACCCATTTACCGCCGCTGCGAATCAGCAGGCCCGCATTGTCGAGCTCGATGCCGATGCTGTAGCGGTTCAGCCCGGACAAATTTCCCCAGCGCGACTGGCCGGCGTGCCAGGCTTCGCGATTGAACGGCACCATCTGGGTGATCGTGCCGTCGCGCGCGATGACCAGATGCGCCGACACCTTGGATGCCGGATCGCGAAACCAGCTGATGGCACCTGCCGCGCTGCTGCCGCCGGTGTAGTGGATGATGAGAAAACGCGGCTCGATATTGCCGCCGACGTGCGGACTGGCGATGTAGGCAAGCGCATTGCCATCATCCAGCGTCAATCTGTGGTTGCGAATTTTCACTGTTCTTCTTCCCTGACTGGTGCGCCACCAAAGGTGGCCGCGGTATCAAGCGGCCTGATTCACTGTAGAACAGTTGCGTAACGATTGTTATCGGCTTTTGGGATTAA
>CAZVBY010000045.1:0-14061 GCA_964625895.1 uncultured Thiobacillus sp. | reverse complement strand
CTAAGGAATAAGCAGCCAGAGAAATCCGGGCAATCGCTCCAGCGCCCGCGCAAGACCCATTGCCAGCAGTGGCGCAGCCAACGCCAAACCAGCCAGAAAACTGACCGCGCCAAGTGTCAGGCCCACCGAAAAGACTTCGACGCCGGGCAACAGTCGGGACAGGAAAGCAAAAGCAAAATGCGCCAGCAGCACCAGTACCAGCATTGGCAAGGCCAGTTGCAATCCCGCCGCCAGTATCATGCCGCCCGCTTCGGCCAGTTGCATGGCTGAGTTCTGGCTTGGCAGCGAAGCCACAGGCAGGGAAGAAAAACCGGACGACAACGCCTGTATCACCAGGCCATGACCGTTGGCTGTAAAGAAAGCCAGCAGCGCCAGCCAGAATGCCAGCTGGCGTAGCGGCCATTCCATCCCACCCTCTTGTTCCGGGACAACTTGAGACTGTCCCAGACTGGCCGTCAGGCCGATGGTTTGCAAGGCAATTTCGGCAATAGCGAAAAACAGGCGCACCACCAGGCCCAGCGTTGCACCAAACAAAAACTCGCCTGCAAGCAGCGCCAGCCCCGGCCACGACAGCGGATCAATGATGATTGAAGAGGACGGCACCCACACCCAGGCCAGCGCCCCGGCAAAAAACAGCCGCAGAAACCAGGGCAAGCGACCGATGACCGGATCAATCCACGACCAGCCCAGTAAACGCGCAAAGATCAGCAGCCATGCGGCGAGTTCAGGCTGGGTGAATGCGAAAACCATCTACTGAATCAACCCCGGAAAACTCTCCAGCACATGCCGTGCAAACTCCACCAGACGCCCGCCCATCCAGGCGCCCAGCAGGATAATCACTGCCGTCAGCACCAATGCCTTGGGGACGAAGGACAAGGTCGGCTCAAGAATTTGCGTGGCGGCCTGGAACACGCTCATCAGCAGCGCAGCGATGAGCAGGGCGGCGAGTATCGGCAATGCGATCCAGAAGGTAAGCGCGAGGGCTTCACGGAACAGCTCTTCCATCAGAAGCTGTTCACCAGAGAACCCACCAGCAGATGCCAGCCGTCGGCCATCACGAACAGCAGCAGTTTCAGCGGCAGCGACACCATCTGCGGCGGCACCATGATCATGCCCATGCCGGTGAGCACGCTGGCAACGACAAGATCGATGATGAGAAACGGCAGAATGATCATGAAGCCGATCTGGAACGCCGTTTTCAGTTCACTGGTGACATAGGCAGGCGCCAGCGCATGAAAGGGCACGGCTTGCGCATTCTTTACATCGATATTGGCGCCTTCTTCCATGAACAACGACAAATCCTCGGCGCGGGTCTGACGAAGCATGAAGGTCTTCAGCGCATCGCCAGCCTTCTCGCGCGCGGCCTCGGCGGCGAGTTGCCCCTTCGAATACGGCTCGTAGGCTTCCTGATTGATTTTGCCAATCACGGGATGCATGACGAAATACGCCACCAGCAGGGCCAGCCCGACCAGCACCAGATTGGGCGGCGCATATTGATTGCCCAATCCCTGGCGCAGCAGGAAGAAAACCACGACCACACGCGTGAATGCGGAGAGGCTCAACAGCAATGCCGGCAGAAAAGGCACCAGCATCACATAGGGCAGACTGCCCGCTGGGATGGAATAGCTCTGCCCGCCGGGCGCGGGTGCGGTCTGGAACAGCGTGAAGCCGGGTTCGGCCGCGGCGAACAGCAGGCCTGGCATCAGCGAAAGCAGCACAAAAAAGAAAGGTTTGATCTTGCGTCCCATGTCAGATTTTTGTCTCGCCAGGCTTTGTCTCGGCATGCTTCGGTTTTGGGAGCGTATGCAAGGTGCGCACCTGCCCGCCACCCACACCCAGCACCAGCCAGGTATCTTCGATTTCGACCACCACCACTTTCTCGCGCGCGCCAAGCATGGTCGATGCGATGACCCGAATGGGGCCGCCCAGCCCCGCACGGGGAAGGTAGCGTTTCACCAACCAGACGGCCAACCCGAACAGGGCCAGAATCAGGATCAGCGAGAGGAACATGCTGGCCGTCCCCGACAGCACGCCGTCTGCCGCCCATGCGCCTGAGCTGCTTGTCGATGCGATCAACATCGTTGTCATCAGGATTTTTCTCATCGTTTCTTCCCGCGCATCTGTTTGACATGTTCACGCGCCCAGTCATACAGCGTGTCCGGATGAAGGGCAATTTGCAGATTTCCACGCAGGCCCAGTGCGCGCATTTCCAGCCGGATGGCAGACGGCCAAACTGCCGCCGGGCCTAGATTGAAGGCAGACTCGGCCAAGGCCAATTGCACCTTGTGCAGCAGCAGCGATCGCCAATGTTGCGAAATCTCCCGCCCTGTCCTGCCGGGCCTGACGCCATATCGGGCAGCAAGCCAGCTTTCGCACGCACCGGCATCCAGCAGAATTGACGGGGCCTGGCTTGTCGTCTCACGGTGCGGCATGGTCAACGCGGGGGCAGCTTCCAGCTCGCCGGGCACACGCAGACCTCCCATCAGACGGCTTCGCAGTCGTCCAGAGAACGCATCCAGCACTTTGCCGTCGTCCGCTTTAGCCGACAGAAAGGCAAGTTCTTGAGTGCTAAGCACAGGCAAGCGGATCATGCCTACGCGCTACTTTCGCCAGGAAGGAAGCCGGGGTCGCGCTGTGGAGTGGACAGGCCCAGACCTGCCGGCCTGGCGGCCAGTTCATCGTGCAATTTTCGCTCCTGGCGGTTTTCACGGCGCATTTCATCAAGCGCATGCCGCCTGGCCAGCAACTGTAGCGCTTCCAGCTTTTTCTTTTCCTCCTGCCAGATGGCCAGTGCGCGTTGCCAATCCGCATGGGTTGTTTCAACAGTCCGCGCGGCAAGATGCAGGCGTAACTGGTATTCGCGCAGAATCCGGTTCGCCTGCCCAGCCACGGAAGCCGCGCAGCCTTGCCGCATGCTGTGCGAGAGTTCAGCGTTAAAACGCGCCCGCTGCTGCTCAATGCGCACCTGACCGGCACGCGCCCGCAGCCAGGTGGCGTGCGCGATCTTGACTGCGCGCGACTTGACCTCCGCACGCCGTTCAGTCAAATCGAGCACGAGTTGCAGCGGAAAAGCGCGCGCCATTTACGGAATGATCTCCGACAGGGCCGCGCGCGCATCATCCATGCCGATATGTTCCTGCATTTCCTGCATGAGGAAGTCCTGCATGGCGGGATAAATGGCTACTGCCTCATCCAGCACCGCATCCGCGCCTGGAACATAGGCCCCCACCGAGAGCAGATCGCGGCTGCGCCGGTAGCGTGAATACAGATACTTGAAGCGGCGAACGCGCTCCATTTCCTCCTGCCTGACCAGATCGGGCTGCGCACGGCTAATGGACGATTCGATGTCGATCGCCGGGTACAGTCCGGCATCCGCCAGGTCACGCGACAGCACGATATGTCCATCCAGGATGGCGCGGGCCGCATCGGCAATCGGATCCTGCTGATCATCCTGCTCCATCAATACAGTAAAGAAAGCCGTGATCGACCCGCCACCGCTCTTGGCATTGCCGGCCCGCTCACACAATTGCGGCAACTTGGCGAACACCGAGGGCGGATAGCCCTTGGTAGCCGGCGGCTCGCCGATCGCCAGCGCCACTTCACGCTGAGCCATGGCATAACGTGTGAGCGAGTCCATGATCAACAGCACCTGCTTGCCCTGATCACGGAAGTATTCAGCAATTGCCATGGCATATGCCGCACCATTGAGCCGCATCAACGGCGGATTGTCGGCCGGCGCGGCGACCACCACCGAATGCGCAAGTCCTTCCGCGCCCAGGTTGTTCTCGATGAAATCCTTGACCTCGCGACCGCGTTCACCGATCAGCCCCACCACCACCACCTCGGCGCCTGTATAGCGCGCCATCATGCCCAGCAGGATGGACTTGCCAACGCCGCTGCCAGCAAACAATCCCAGGCGTTGCCCGCGCCCAACGGTGAGCAATGCATTGATCGAGCGAATGCCAACATCGATCGGTTCACGGATCGGCGCACGCTCCAATGGATTAAGCGCGCGCGAATAGAGTGGCACCCGCCGGTCACTGATCAGCGGACCAAGCCCGTCGATCGGGCGACCCGCGCCATCGAGCACACGACCGAGCAACTGCGGACCGACCGGCACCTGCCGCACACGATCCTGTGCCCGCCTGCGCGGAACGTAGCGACGTCCAAGCCGGGGCGGTTGCGCGGCCAACGGGTTTTCCGGCACAACGCGCGCACCCGGCATCACGCCGTAAATATCCGTCGCCGGCATGAGGTAGAGCCGGTCGCCGGAAAATCCCACCACTTCGGCATCCACGCTCTGACCACCCGGAATCTGCACCACGCACTGGCTGCCAATGGGGAGACGCAAGCCAACGGCTTCCATCACCAGCCCGGCCACGCGCGTCAACTGACCACTGGCCTGCCAGGGCTGGGCAAAGCCGACTGCCCGCCGGCAATCGGCCAGATATTCGCGAAAGCGAACGGTGCGATCCATGTTCAGTCAATCCAGTTCCGGTTGCTGCCCAATACGGACGCCACCTGCCGCCAGCGCGCCTGCAACGTCGCATCCAGATCACCTTGCGGCGTTTCGATCAAGCACCCCCCCCGCACAATACGCGCATCCTCGACGATGCGCAGGCGGTTTTTGTCGAGCGCGTCATTGAGGATGGGGCGAACAATCGCAGCGTCCTCCGGATTCAGCAGCAGGCGAGCTTCTCGCGTCGTCTCCGACATTTGCCGCAGTGCCAGGTTGACCACATCGAGTATGCGTTCAGGCCGCGCCGCGAGCTCACCGGCAATCACTTGCCTGGCGATATCCAGTGCCAGATTCAGCACCTGATCCGACAATCTGAAATCCAGCGAATCCAGCGCCGCGCCAAAACTCTCTGTCAACGACCGAAAACGCCCTGTCGCTGCCGCAGACGCATCCACAGCCGCTTTCTTGCCCTCTGCGTAGCCGGCTTCGCGCGCTGCTTGATAGGCTTCTTCCAGCCGTTGCCGGGTCAGCGAGGATTCATCAGGACCTGGCGCCTCTTCGACGACCACCCATCTTTCAAACGCGCTGCGCCTGTCGAAATCAGGATTCTCCGGTTGATCCGTCATGGTCCGAATTCCAGTTCGCCTTGTACCGCCATTTTCTTCAACAACTCAACGACTGCATTCTGTGCCGACTCAATCTCATCGACGCGTATCGCACCCAGCGCATCGATATCTTCCCCCAGGCGACGCGCAGCGGAATCCGGCAATTGCGCAAGCAAGGCGTTAACCAGATCCGGATTTACGCCCTTGAGGGCGGTGAGCAGCGCCTGACCGGGAACCGCCTTGAAAAAGCGGTTGCGGCTCACATCCGTCAGACGCAGCAAATCCTCCATGCCCAACCGGCGCGTTTTCATCTGCTCCAGCAACTCGGGCGCAGCTTCTGCCAGCCCCGACTCGGCTTGCGCACGCGCTGCGGGCGTGAGACCTTCCAGCAATTCGGCCGCCAGCGACTCGCCCGAATCCTGTTCTTCTTGCACGCGCAAGCGGCTGGCAATCCAACCATTAAGTTCACGCAAGACCTCGGCCGGCACACCGCGCCAACCCGCCACACACTGAATTACTTCATGACGCAGCGGTTCATCCAGCCATTCCAGCACATGCGACGCCTGTTTCCGGTCAAGATAGACCAGCATGGCCGCAATCACTTGCGGCGGTTCGCTGCCAAGCAACGCAGCGACGCTCTCCGGTTCCATCCATTCCAGTTGCTTAAGGCCAGATATCTCTTCACCGAGGATGCGCTTCATCATCTGCCGGCCACGCTCGCCGCCCAATGCGCGCGCCAGCGTTGCATCCAGAAATCCTTCCGGATCGGCTGCAAAGCCGGTCTGTCGACTCGCCATCTCCGCATATTCACGCAGCACCGACTCGACTCGCTCGCGCGGAAGGGCGCTTAATCCGCGCATGACCTGGCCGATTTCGTTGACTTCCGCGGGGGTCAGGTATCGAAACACCTGCGCCGCGGTTTCCTCTCCCAGCGAAAGCAGAAAAATCGCGCTCTTTTCCGCCCCTGCGCGATTCATCCCCGCACCCATAGCCTGACCACACTGGCTGCCACAGCCGGATCCTGCATCACCCGCTGGCGTAACGCATCTAGCTCATCTTCCAAACCTGTCTCAGCCATCGTGTTTTCTGTCTCTGCATGGCGTTGGAGACGGGCACGCCTTTTCCTCAACGAAACCACCCAAAGCAACAGGCCGGTCAGCACGGCAAACGCCAGACCGATGCGGATGGGAGACATCGCAACCGCTGTCGAGCCAGAAGCGGGATCGGCCGGAGAGAGATTGCGCAAACTCGCTGCCGGCGCCGGCAAGGTTTGTACCACGATCGCTGCCTGGGTTGTCGTGCCAAACGGCGCCGCAATGATCTGCATGCTGTCGCCGCGGCTGCCATCCAGTCCCGCGGCCTGCCTGGCAAGCCGGCTGATTTTCTCGATCCGCGACCTGTCCAGTCCCGCGGACTCGTCCACCACCACCAGCGCAGAGAGTTTTTTGAGCCGCCCGCGCGGCTCGACCACCACGCGTTTTGACTTCTGAACGGACGCCGTCCTGCCAGACTGACGTACGCTTTCGATCGTTTCCTCCGCCCCGCCGAAATCAATTTGCGCCGTCACCTGGGTCTTGTACGCGATCCCCTGCAAAGCACCCGTCAATGCACTTTCGATGCGCTTGGCGATATCCGCCTCGATATGACGCGCATATTCGAGTTGATCCGGATTCAACCCGCGATAGAGTCCCGCGACACCCGCGGCCAGCAGACTGCCTGCCTGGTCCACGACGCTCACCTGAGAGGCCGTCATGCCCGGCACACTGCTGGCGACAACATGACGGATCGCGTCAACCTGCTCCTCGCGCAATTTCGACCCCGGTTTCATCGAAATCAGCACCGAGGCCGCGGGAGGAACGCGCTCGCGCAAAAATGAAGTCTGTCGCGGCAGCGCAAGGTGAACACGGGCTGACGACACGCCCTCAATCAATTTGACGGAACGCGCCAGTCCGTCTTCCTGCGCGCGCTGATAGCCGATTTGTTCCTGAAATTGCGACCAGCCGAAGGCGGATGAGGCTGTCGGTGCGGACTCCCGCTGATCGCCTTTTGGCAGACCTTGCGCCGCCAGCCTGAAACGCGCGATATGCAGCTGATCGACCGGCACCTCCAGCGCGCCGCTTGATTCCGCCAGCCGATAGGGAATATTCAGCCGCTCCAGCGCCTCGACCACTTCGCCGCCGTCGCGGTCGGACAGCTTGGCAAACAGCACGCGGTACTCTGGCCGGTCGGCCCAGTAAAACATGCCGGCCACGACCAAAGCCAGCAGCACAAGCAGCATGCCGGCCAGCCATTTCCAGCGGCCGGCGGCCTGGATGCCGGCAAACAGTCGCGGCAAGCTCAACGCCTCGGCCATGTCCGCCAGCGCCTCATGCTGATTGGGATGATTTTTCTCCTCCAGTTATCCATGCAATAACCGATAAACCCATGCAGTGCAGTGATTGCGCAATGATTATATCCCCCGTCATGAAAAAGAAAGTATTGATCGCCGACGATTTCACCAGTATGCGGCGCATCGTGCGCGCGGCGTTGCGGCCATTGCCCGGCCTTGAAATCCATGAGGCCGGTGACGGCCAACTTGCCTGGGAGAAGCTCAACGCCAGCCCCCACGATCTGCTTATCAGCGATGTCAGTATGCCGCGCCTCGATGGTTGGGAACTGGTACAACGGGTCCGTCACGGCGCGGCTCAGCCTGGACTGCCGATCATTCTGGTCAGTGCGGAGCCCCGGCCAGCTTGCCTTCCTGGCAATCTTCACTACCTTGGCAAGCCATTCGATCCGCGCATATTGCGCGAGATGGTGGGTGAACTACTGAACAGCCAAGTAAGCACTGATTGATTCACGCCAAATCCACTCCATCAGTGCTTCCTTAAATCAACTCCGGCGCAATCATTGCTCTCAGCACAACCTCATTGCCGGCGATTCGTTGACGGTTGGCAAACCACCACACCGAACCTTTGCGCACAGACAGCGGATTCACACCCGCCCCCAGCAATCGCGCGGCAGTTTCGCCCAAGGTAGGCTGGTGTCCGACAACCAGCACGGATTCCGAACCATTGCCAGGCCAGCCCGCTGCGCGAAGCATATCTTCCCAGCCAGCAAGCGGAGACAGTTCCGGCCTGATTTGAAACGGCCTGCCCAGTGCCTCAACCGTTTGCATGGCGCGTTTGGCGGGACTGGTCAATATCCGGCTTTGGCGCGGCAGCCGTTCATTGAGCCAGATTGCCATTCTGGCGGCCTGTTTCTGCCCTTTCGGCGTCAGGGCGCGCGCAAGGTCATCCAATCCCGCTTCGGCCTCGGCGTGTCGCCAGAGGATCAGTTCCATTTCGCGCTCCTCAACCAATGCGCGGCAACGTCACACAAAATCGGGCGCCGCCTTCAGGCGCGTTGTCCGCCCTGACACTCCCGCTGTGCTTTTCGGCAACCGCGCGAACAAAATACAAGCCCAATCCCGCTCCCGTAGCGTGATCGGTGGTTGCGGCCAGGCGGGAAAATCGCTTGAACAGACGAGGCAATTCCGCAACGGGTATCCCCGGCCCGCTGTCCGTTACGCAAAACGTCAGCCGGTTTGCCTCCTCTTCAAGCGCCACGCGCACTTGGCCGCCATCTGGTGAATACTTTGCCGCATTCTGGATCAGGTTGACGGCCATGCGTTCGAGCAATCCGAATTCGCCTTTTACCCAGATCGGTTCAACAGGAATCGTCCGCTTGATCGCGATACCGCGCGAATGCGCAAGCGGATAAACCGCATCGGCGGCCTGATGCAGCAACCCGCATAGATCAATTTCCTGAAAGCCCGTTTCTTCCGCCATCTCCGCGCGGGATGTCGCAAGGAACTCTTCGGCCAGTTCGTGCGCGCGGGCCAGTTGCGCGCTCAGACGTTGCAGGGATTCAGGCGAATGCTGACCGGAGCGAATCTGCTCGACAGCCATCGCCAACGGCGCACGGATGTCGTGCGATAGAAATGCCAGCGTCTCGCGGCGTTCGGATTCCAGCCGCTTGATCTCGGCAATATCGACCAGATTGATCACGCGCGCGATGCCCATGGCTGGCGGAAACGCTGCTTCATCGACGAGCAATGGTATGCCGTCATGGCTTTTGATTTCGTGCTGGGCATGATGCTTGTCTTCAAGCAACGCCGTTGGCGCCGGCGCATTTTGCGCAAGTCCCAGCCAATCCTGCGCGCGCCGGTTGACAAGCCGCACCTGTCCGGTTTTGTCCAGCGCGACTACACCGTGCGGCATTCCCTCCAGCACGCGGTCAATCAGACTTCTCAATGCCCGCAGCCGTTGCGAAGCCGCCTGAATCTGTGCCACACGCGCCTGAAACGGGTCGCCCTCGCGGATTTCCGGCACGCCCTTGCCGGCAATGGCCGATTGCTGCAAATCCAGATTCAACTGCCGGATTTCCTTATTCAGGAAACGGCTGGCGGTTTCCAGTCGTCGCCAGCTCCAGACCGGATAGGCAATCAGGATCGCAAGCAGCGCGCCCGAGGGCGCGAACCAGACCCCCAAAAAATGCGGTAAAGCGAGCGATGCAGACGTCACCACCACCAACATCACCAGACTGGTGAACATGCCGATGCGCGGGCTGAGTTTCGCCAAGAGAAAAACCGGCAGCATGGAAAGCAAAACGGTCAGCGCGATACTGGTGGTGCGCGGCAGTTCTGTAATCAGGCTGCCACGCCGGAAAGCTTCGAAAGCATTGGCATGGAACTCGACCCCCGGCATCGGTTCGGACAAGCCCGAGACCGGTGTGGGCAAGCGATCGCCAAGGCCGGCCGCGGTCGCGCCAACCAGGACGATCCTGTTTTTGAACAGGCCTGCGGGGTAACGCCCGGTCAGTGCCTGCACATAGGACAACGTCTGGAAATGCCCGGGGGGGCCCAAAAATGGCACGCGCCGGTAGGATTCGCGCACCAGCACAAAAGGCGAGGCGTCGGCTGGCAAATCTCTCGCTTCGGGTGATCGACCTGCCGCCGCATGGTGAATCTCCTCGGCAAAATGCAGCCAGCGCGGGCTGCCCAGCCCCTCGCGCAAATACAGACCGCGGGCAATGCCGTCCTCCTCGATCTGCGCATGCGCCCTGCCGATCGACAGCGCACCCTCGGTCAACTCCGTAAATGGCAATACTTCGAGTAGTTGTCCATTCAAGCGGCTTTGCTCCAGCATCAAGGGCAGCACGACGCGTCCCGATGTCTCGACTGCCTTGGCCAGTTCGGCATCGGCTGGCGGATCGCGCGTATCCCGCTCGGCAAAGATCATGTCCAGAGCGATGACGCGCGCGCCTTCTTTGGTCAGGCGGTCCACCAGTGCCGCATGGATCCGTCTCGACCAGGGCCAGCGTCCCAATTGTGAAAGGCTTTCCTCGTCGATGGCGACAATCACCACGTCTGTCGGCGGTGCTCTGGAGGCCAGCCGCTGGCCAAGGTCGTACAACAGGTTGTCGACACGGTACAACGCACCCGTCAGCGAAACCAGCACGCCTGCCAATGCAAGAATCAGCGCAGTACGCCAACGGTCGTCCGAATAAAACTTCAATCCGAATAATCCATTCGATCGCCCTGTGGGCTTACATGAATCCAGGCGGCGCCTTGCCGCCTTGCTTCGCGCGCATCGTCACGAATAGGTATCTGGCACGGCTGCGGCAAGCCCCTCGCAAATTCGCGCCCAAAACCTTTGCCCCTGCCGAGACTTCCGGCCTCAAAGCAACAGCAAGGGCGCCAGAAAGAAAAGATATGGCCACCACGGACGCGCCGGCACCTGAATCACTTGCGTGCTGTATGGCCCGGCAGTGCCGTCTGCCTCGGTGGCACGTGCGGCCAGGTAATAAGTCCCGCCATCCGGTTTGGGCAAAACAAGCTGCTGGCCAATCTTCTGCCCCTGCCAGACGACCGCTTTGAGGTCGGCATCCCGCGAGAAAACAATCTGATAGCGTTGATCAGACGGCAAGGGCGGCAGTTGGACACGGATTTCTTTCTCATCAAACAGAATTCCTGCCTTCCCCAGGTCTGGCGCACCCGGACCAGCCTTGTAGGTGAATCTGCGTGCATCCGAAAATGGCCCCTGCTCGCCAGAAGCCTCGATGCTGGCCACTCGCCAGTAATAGGCGCCCTCCTGCAAGGCGGATGGCCGCCATGCGATTTGAGCAGGCTCACCCTCGGCGACGACCTGGCTGAAATCCGCCTGGCTGGAAATCTGCACGCGGTAGCGGCTGGCCTCGACGGGTTGCATCCAGGAAAATTCCGGCGTGGCTTCGCGTACCCGTGTCGCGTCAACCGGCTTGTCCAGCATCGGGGGGAAAGGGCGCGCGTCGAGTTCAAAGCCATGCACGCTGTCCAGCCCCTGCAAGCCCAGCTTGTCGATTCCGCGCAGGCGCAGAAAATATTTGCCATCCGGCAAGCCGGCAATCGACAGCACCGGAGCTGTCGCTTCCTTGACCTGGACAATGGATTCAAAATCCGGGTCGCGCGCGACCTGCGCCGCCCAGCGCTCGGCACCAGCCAGAACCGGCAAGGGAAAACGCAACGGTTCACGGTCAAATTTGGGGGGCAGGGCCGCCACATCCGGCGCCGGCAACAGCGGCACCGGCGGCAAGGGCGGTTTCCCTGCCTCGGCGAGTGTGCCTTGCACGGCCCCGGCAGAGACTTCAATACCTGCGGATGCAACCGCGACCAGACCTTCGACGGTTTCCTCACGTGTCGCAGCATCGTCGGCGGCAATACGGAAGATGGTGCCTCGTACCGCCGCCACCGCGGAGGGGGTAATCACTTGCAGCCGGTTTCCTGGCTGTTTGCGCGGATTGGCCGCCAGCTCCGCGCGCCCCTGCTGCAAGCGCACCCGTGTATCGACCATGCCGCCCCCGGCGTAGACGCTAAGCGTATCGAGCTTTAAACGGGAACCGGGCTGCAAGACCAGCCTGGATCCATCGGCGAAACCAATGACCGCACTGCCATGGATTCCGGTGGTGATCACGCTCCCCGACGGCAATTGGACGCCTTGGGTCAGCGGGCTGGCAGCCTTGCCAGGCAGTTCCACCTCAACCTGGCCTGTCACCTGTACCGAAGTTGCCGGCACCGGCTGTTGCTTGAGCAAATCGAATGGAATGCGCAGGCTGGCGCCGGGCATCAGAAAAAAGGGATTCTTGACATGGTTAAGACGTTGCAGCCAGACCCAGTCGTGCGGTTGCTTAAGGTAGCTTTGGCCGATGCCAATCAGGGTATCGCCTGGACGAATGGTATAGCGCCACTCGGCGGGGGGCTCGGGCTGGGCCGCCCAGACGAGGGCTGGCAGGCAGGCTGCCAGCACCAATAACCATCCGCGAATCAACTGGGCTCCTCGATCCGCTCAAGGCGATAGCCTTGGCGGTAGACGGAGGTCAGCCGCCAGCCATTTTCTGGCGACAGCCCCAGCTTGCTGCGCAAGTGGCTAACGTGCACATCGACGGTACGGGTATCAATGTCCGGGCTGGACCCCCACACGACCTGAATCAGGTGGGTGCGCGGCAACAATTGGCCGACACGGCTGAAAAAATACAGCGCCAGTTCGGTTTCCTTTTCGGTCAGACGTACAGGCAATTCGCACACGGTAAATTGCCGATTGCCAAAGTCGACAAGGATCTGGCCGAAATCCTGCACCGGCTCGGGGCGAATCTTGGCCGCACAACGCCGCGCGACGGCATGCAGACGGGCAATCAACACGCTTCTGGCGGGAGGCTTGACGATGTAATCATCGGCACCGGCCTGGATAACCGACACCACGTCCTCCTCGGCATCGCGCGCGGTCAGGAAGATGGTCGGCGGCATGTTGCCCTTTAGCTTCAGGCCGATCATGACCTCCGGGCCGCTGATGTCAGGCAGCGCCCAATCCATGATGGCCACATCATATCGATTGTCTGCCATGGCGCGCACGCACTCGCGGCCGGTGCGGAACCACTCGACCTCATGGCCGGCTTCGCGCAACCACTCGGACACCGTCGACGCAAAGCTTACGTCATCTTCTAAAAAAGCGATTTTCATGGACAGGCCCAGTTCCTTGTTCATAATTTCTCTGTATAAAGACATGACCATGATTTTTCAGAAAATACCCACGGCCGCAACCTTACTTTCTACCAGATGGGCCGTATGCGTGAAAATAATTGTAAACAGTCTGACAACAAAGGCAATTTGGCGGTTTTGTCCACTGATGTGAAATGCCGTATATGTGATAGCGCCGCACTCAGGCGGCCATCCTGATTCATTGCCTGAATCAATGCCAACGCATACGTTTCGCCCGTCAATCGCGGCCGGCCGCGCTGGCATCCGTAATCAACAGGGCAACAGCCCAAGCCAGCCTCAATCAGGCGCTTTCGCGTGCGGCGCGCTTGCGGTCGTGTTCATTGAGGTGGCGCTTGCGGATGCGGATGGACTTGGGGGTGATTTCCACCAGCTCGTCGTCGTCGATGAACTCCACGGCAGATTCCAGCGTGAGCTTGATCGGCGGCGTGAGGCGCACGGCTTCGTCGGTGCCCGAGGCGCGCACGTTGGTGAGTTTCTTGCCCTTGATCGGGTTGACGATGAGGTCATTGTCGCGGCTGTGGATGCCGATGATCATGCCTTCGTACAGCTTCTCGCCGGGGCTGACAAACATGCGGCCGCGGTCTTCCAGGTTCCACAGCGCGTAGGCCACGGCCTCGCCGTTTTCTTGCGATACCAACACGCCGTTATGCCGCCCGGGCAGGTCGGCCTTGACCGGGCCGTATTCGTCGAACACATGCGACATCAGGCCGGTACCGCGGGTCATGGTCATGAAGTCGCTCTGAAAGCCGATGAGGCCGCGCGCGGGAATGCGATATTCGAGGCGGGTACGGCCATTGCCGTCGGATTCCATGTTGGACAGCTCGCCACGGCGGCGGCCAATTTCTTCCATCACCGCGCCCTGGGTGTCGTCTTCCAGGTCGATGGTCAGGAGTTCATACGGCTCGCACTTTTCGCCGTCGATGTCCTTGTACACCACGCGCGGT
>CAZVBY010000044.1:0-14403 GCA_964625895.1 uncultured Thiobacillus sp. | reverse complement strand
ACGCGCTTTTGCGCCAGATGCGGCAGAATCAGATCGGCGCGGTCAAGCAGGCCGGGGCCGATATGGATAGGGTAGCTGCGATCACCAAGATCGACGGTCAGGGTTTGCATGTCCAGCAAAAACAACGTATCAACAAGATGCCATTGTAACCAAGTATTCCCGGTCGCCGCCCGGTACGGGACTTGCAATATCCAGCGGTTACAATGACCCGTTCGAACAAATCCTGATATTCGCGATGCGTCAGCTCCCATCCATTCTCGTCATTGGCGGCGCGGGCTACATCGGCTCGCACATGGTCAAGCACCTGCTGCGTGCCGGATGCTCGGTCGTCACGTTTGACAATCTTTCGACAGGTTATCGCGATGCCGTGCCGGGCGGCGAGTTCGTCTTTGGCGACCTGGCCGACCTGGCTGCGCTCGAAACCCTTTTCAGCACCCACCGGTTTGATGGCGTGATGCATTTCGCCTCCTTTATCCAGGTTGGCGAATCGATGAAGGAACCCGCCAAGTACTACGAAAACAACGTCACCAACACGCTCAACCTGTTCAATGCCATGGTAAAGCACGATGTCAGGCGCCTCATCTTTTCATCCACCGCCGCGGTATATGGCGAGCCGCAATACGTGCCGATCGACGAGGCGCATCCCAAGGCGCCCATCAATCCCTATGGCAAAACCAAGTGGATGGTGGAGCAGATTCTGGAAGACTACGACCGAGCCTACAGCTTGAAGTCCATCGCCCTGCGCTATTTCAATGCCGCCGGGGCCGACCCGGAAGGCGAACTCGGCGAGCGCCACGAGCCGGAAACCCATCTGATCCCCCTGGTATTGCAAGCCGCCAGTGGCCGACGCCCGCATATCTCCGTGTTTGGCCGCGACTACGACACGCCGGACGGCACCTGCATCCGCGACTACATCCACGTCGCCGACCTTTGCGAGGCGCACTGGCTGGCATTGCAAAAACTGCTGGCCGGCGCGGACTCCGCCGCCTACAACCTGGGCAATGGCAACGGTTTTTCCGTGCAGGAAGTCATCGACGCCGCGCGCAAGGTAACGGGGCGAGAAATCCGCGTGCAGGACAGCCCCCGCCGCGAAGGCGACCCGGCCCGACTGGTGGCCGACAGCGCCGCCGCCCGCCGCAGGCTGAACTGGCAACCTGCGCTGCACGAACTGGAACGCATCATCCGCGATGCCTGGGGTTGGGAGTCGAGCCGTTAGCATGGCCGCAAACGCCCGCTTCTTCGACGCCAGCCCAGCTCTGCGGGCCCGCCTGGCGTTTGCCCTGGCCTGGGCCACGGCGGCCGCTTACTACCTTCTGCTCAGGCACAGCGGGCCATTTGGCGATGAAGGTTCCTATTGCACCATTGCACAAGGCATTGTCGACGGCGCGCTGCCCTACCGGGACTACTTCAACGAAAAACCGCCTGTCCAATACTTCTGGACCGCGCTGGTCTTCTCACTGTTTGGCAGCGGCATCGACAGCTCCCGCATCGCCGCCTCGGCCATGCTGGGCATCGCCTTGAGCATCACCCTGCTTCCGCTTTCGCGGCGGCCCCACGCCCTGCTGCAATTGCTGTTCTGGACGGCCGCGCTCGCATCGCTTGGCCTGTTGATGCGCGCCTATAACAACCTGGCCGAGTCCACGCTGGCCGTCTTGTTCGTTGCCAGCCTGGCGCTCATGCTCAGGCCCGGCGCCAACACCTCCGGGCACACGGCATTTGCGGTGGGCCTGCTGCAAGGCCTCGCCTGCGGTGTTCGGCAAAGCGCCTGGATCAGCGCCCTGCTGCTCGGCTTTACGCCCTGGACTGCCGCATCCCGGCCAAGCTATCTGGCGGGACTGCTGTGCGGCCTGGCCGCCTGGATCGCGCCATTGGCCATCCTTGGCATCCTCGGCGAGACGTTTTCCGCCACGCTGCTATTCCATGCGGACAACAGCAACTTCGCCACTTATTTCAGCCACCATGGCGAAAACAAAACCGTGGCCTTGCTGATCTGGCTGGCCATCGTGGCCAGCGTGTATTCCCACGCGAAAAAGAATGGCCACCTCTGGATGGTCCTCTGGCTCATCATCGCCGCGCTGCCTTTCTTCGGCCGTCTTGACGCATTCCGCCTGTGGCCATCCATTCTCATGGGGCTGGCCTATCTTATCGGCAGTCGCAGCCTGGCCCCCAACCCGCGCCTGTTGCTGGCCGGCACCCTTATCCTGCCCGCTATCGCCATCGGCCTCTACAAACCCGGCGATTTCAACAACGCCCTGGCCATCAGCCGCGAAGCCGCGCGCCAGACAGCCCCTGACGATCGCATCTGGGCAGGGCCTTTCGCCCCCAACCTCTATTGCCTGTCCCAACGCCGCCCAGCTTCGCGCTATTACTTCAGCCTGCCCTGGACCATGAAACCCGATGCGCAGGCCGCGTTACTCCACGATTTGCAGGCCAGTCCGCCCAAGCTCATCATTGATACCTCATCGGGCGACCTGCAACTGACATCTCTGGTTCCCGGCATGGGCGAGTTGCTTGCCCGACATTATCAATTGGTCAACGAAACAAAGACTGCCCGCTTCTACCTGCGCAAACCCACTCCAGCTTCCGCATCGTTCACCGCGCCACCACGATCTTCATGACGCCCCTCTATCGCTATCTCTCCGGAAAACTTTCCCCCGCCGGACACCATGCCCGGCTCAGCATCCTCATTTATCACCGCGTGCTGACGGCGGCAGATCCCCTGTTTCCTGACGAAGCCACGACTCAAAGCTTCGACCGGCAAATGGCCCTGATCAAGTCCCTGTTCAACGTGCTGCCCCTGGAAGAAGCCGCTGCCCGCCTCAAGGCTGGCACCCTGCCACCGCGCGCTGCCAGCATCACTTTCGACGACGGTTATGCCGACAACGTCACCCACGCCTTGCCGATTCTGCAAAAACATGGCCTGCCTGCCACCTTCTTCATCGCCACCGCCTATTTGAATGGCGGCCGCATGTTCAACGACAGCGTGATCGAAACCATCCGCCGCACCAGGCTTGCCCGCCTGGATTTATCCAGTCTGCAACTTGGCGTGCACCCCCTGGGTGACGACGTTGCCAAAGCAACCGCCATCGGCCAGCTGCTGCCGAGGGTCAAATATCTCCCCATCGACCAGCGCGAAGAAACCGTTGCAAGCATCGCCCGTCTGGCCGAAGTCGACCATCTCCCCGACGACCTCATGATGACCACTGCGCAACTCAAGGCCCTGCATGGCGCCGGGATGGGAATCGGCGGACACACCCATCGCCACCCTATCCTGGCCAAACTCGACCACAATGCCGCCCATGACGAAATCGAGGCAGGCAAACGCTGGCTGGAAGAAACACTGGGCAGCCATATCCGTTTGTTTGCCTACCCCAATGGCAAGCCAGGCAGCGACTACCTGCCGGAACAGGCCGCCATCGTGCGCGAGCTCGGCTTTGACGCCGCCGTCTCCACGCAAGCGGGCATCTCCACGGCGCAAACCGATGCATTTCAACTGCGCCGCTTTACCCCCTGGGACGGGAACAATCAAAAATTCGCCCTGCGCATGTTGGAAAACCTGAGGAGCGGTAACCATGACTGAACCAGCACCGGCTTCGCCCATCGTCTCTGTCTGCATCCCCACCTACCGCGGTGCAGCGCATTTGTCCGCCACCATCGAATCCGTGCTTTCGCAAACCTTGCGGGATTTTGAACTGGTCATCGTCGACGACAACTCGCCCGACGAAACCGCCGGCATCGTCGGACGGTTCAACGACCCACGCATCCGCTACCTGAAAAACCCTGCCAACCTCGGCCCGGAAGGCAACTGGAACCGCTGCCTTGAAGAAGCACGCGGCAAATATTTCAAGTTGCTTCCCCAGGACGACCTGCTTTACCCCGACACCCTGCAAAGGCAGGTCGACATTCTGGAACACGACACGGAAGGGCGCATCGCCATCGTCTTTGGCGCGCGCAACATCATCGACGCAAGCGGCAAAACCATCACCAAACGCGGCTATCCCGGCGGACGCGAAGGCATCATCCCCGCGCAACAGCTCGTTAGACAATGCGTGCGTTTCGGCACCAACCTCATCGGCGAGCCCGGCGCCGTGCTCCTGCGCAAAAGCCTTGCCGACCGCATCGGGCCGTTTGATGGCAGCATCGGCTACGTGATCGATCTGGATTATTGGGTGCGACTGCTGCGTCATGGCGACGCCCTATATCTCGGCAAAACTGTTTCCGCATTCCGCGTTTACGGCGGTTCGTGGAGCGTTGCCATCGGCAAGAAACAAGGCGAAGCGTTTCGTGCGTTTATCAACAAGCTGGGAAATGGGGAATGGCCGTTATCCGCCCTGGATACACTCGCCGGCAACCTTGCGGCACGAGCGAACAACCTGATGCGGTTGATTTTTTACCGTTTTGTCCTGAAACAGGGAACACAATAAGCGTAGCGATGGTTGTGCCGGTGTCGAACCGATTGGGCATGACGCCAAACCCGACCTGCCCACCACACCCCCAAACACTTTTTTATTGATGCCATCTCCGCAAAATGAATACTGATTCCAATCTCCGATATGAAACCCTGGCAAAACTGGAAACCAGACGACCGGTCGACAGGTTGGCCTTCATGTCGGAGCTGTGCATGGGAAAAAGCGTTCTCGATGTTGGCTGTTTTGACGAGACCGCACTTGAGAAACGCGATACAGAATATTGGTTACACGGCCGCATCCGCAAAATGGCCTCTCGTGTTGTTGGTGTCGACAACTCCACGCTCATCCCGGCAGAGGGGATAAGAACGGGTGCAAATTCGATTATCCATCGTGGCGATGGCGTGGATATCCCACCCGAAATCATTCAGGGTGAGGCAATCGACATCGTGGTTGCTGGCGAATTCATCGAACACATTGAAAACCCATTGCATTTCTTCCGAAACATACGGCAATTATTTCCAGGCGGGGAGCTGGTCATTTCCACACCCAATGGCGTCTGCTTCGCCAACACTTTGCTTGGCTGCATCGGGCGCGAAGTTCAACATCCCGATCACTTGCATAATTTCACATTCAAGATACTCAACACCTTATGTCTAAGGGCAGGGTTTCAGGAATGGGAAATTGTGCCTTACCGGTTCTACGCAACCGAAATGATCCTGCAAACTCATGGCTTTCGCCGTTACTTCGTGATGTTTGTAGAGAAATGCATCCGGCTGGTTGAGCGAATGTTTCCGCTGCTAAGTTTTGGCTACGTCGTGCGAGCCAGGCTGTAACGGCCATGAATTTACCCTGCCCCAGCTTCCCGGATTGATTCCAGACCTCCAATCGACAACCCTGCATCCTCGCAAAAAATGGACCATCGTGAATACGACATCGCCTATGCAGCCCGGCAACTCGGCCGCAGCAGGAATATTTTTCGCCGTCTGGTCAAGGGATTCTACCTGCGTAACCTGCTCAAGGACGTAAGAGGGGCGGCCATTGATTTCGGGTGTGGCGCCGGACAGTTGCTTGAAAAACTGCCTGCCGGATCAATCGGCCTGGAAGTGAATCCGGAACTGGTCAGAATTCTGAAATCACAAGGCAAGAATGTTCTGCAATATGCGCCAGATGCGGATCAGTTGCGCTTCAACGATTTGCCTGGAGGGCCATACAAGACATTCATCATGTCTCACGTCCTGGAGCACTTTGAAAATGCGGCAGACGGATTAACAACCATTCTGCGCTCTTGCAGGAGCATTGGCGTCGAGCGCGTCATCATCGTCGTGCCCGGAAAGAAAGGATACGATTTTGACAACACACACCGCAGCTTTGTCACCCGTGACTATCTGCTGGCAAAAAACATGCAGCAACACGAAGGCTACAAAATCTCACACATGAATTTTTTCCCGCTGGACATTGAAGCAGTCGGGACATTCTTCACCTTTCACGAACTCAAGATCATCTACGATAAAATCGACTGAAGCCATGCCTCCCGCCTCATTACCCAAACCACTGGATTCCCAAATCATCCGATTCATCGCCGTCGGCACGATCAACACTGCATTCAGTTATGGCTTGTATGCTTTCTTCCTGTTCATCGGCTTCAACTATGCCATCGCCAACTTGCTGGCCCTGCTGCTTGGCATCGTATTCAGCTTCAAGACGCAGGGCCGATTCGTTTTCAGCAATACCGACAACCGCCTTTTCTTACGCTTCGTGCTGGGCTGGGCAATCATCTACCTGGCAACCATCCTGCTCATCGGCCAGCTCGTCGCCCAAGGCCTGAACGCTTATCTGGCTGGCGCATTGGCACTGCCTTTCAGCACGGTATTGTCATATCTTGTGCAGAAACACCTGGTATTCAGCAAACGGGACACCAATGCTCTGCTTTCCGAACGTTCTCACCCGGAGAAAAAACCATGAGCCTGCGACTGGGCATCGTCGTGCCCTGTTACAACGAAGAAGACGTCCTGCCGGAAACCAGCAAGCGTTTGCTCGGTTTGCTGGACAGGCTGGGTTCCGCCAACATGATTGCTGCCGGCAGCGCCATCTATTTTATTGACGATGGCAGCAAGGACCGCACCTGGCCGCTCATCGAGGAACTGGCCGGCAAGGATTCGCGCGTCCACGGCATCAAGCTGTCGCGCAACCGGGGGCACCAGAATGCCCTGCTGGCCGGACTGTTTGGCGCGGAAGGCGATGCGCTGGTTTCCATCGATGCCGATTTGCAGGACGACATCAATGTCATCGAAGACATGGTGGCGCGACACCATGAAGGCTACGAAATCGTCTATGGCGTGCGTCAATCGCGCGGGACGGACACCTTTTTCAAGAAATTCACCGCCGAAATTTATTACAAGATACTGGCCAGGATGGGGGTCGATATCGTCTACAACCATGCCGATTACCGCCTGATGAGCCGCCGCGCGATCGAATCGCTCAGGCAATACGACGAGGTCAACCTGTTCCTGCGCGGCATCATTCCGCTGCTGGGGTTTCGCACCACCACGGCTTATTACGACCGCGCCGAGCGCTTTGCCGGCGAGTCGAAGTATCCGCTCAAGAAAATGCTGGCACTGGCCATGAACGGCATCACCTCCTTCAGCGTGGTGCCGCTGCGCATGATCTCGATGCTGGGCTTTGCCGTCAGCTTTCTCAGCCTGATCATGATCGCCTGGATCGTTTACGCCAAACTCTTCACCGACAGCGTCATCCCAGGCTGGGCATCCTCCGTCGTGCCGATCTATTTCCTCGGCGGTATCCAGCTGCTGAGCATCGGCGTGCTGGGCGAATATGTTTCCAAAATTTACCTGGAAACCAAGCGCCGCCCGCGTTTTCTGATCGAGAAAAGCATTTGACCGCTGACATGCAAAGCCATTTATCCAACGGCCTCGACATGGCAAGACCCTTCCCGATCCAGCCCGCCAGATGGGAGATCAGGGACTGGTTTTCTCTATTGTTGCTGCTGATATTCGCGGTCTTGCTGCGACTGGTTTTTTTCAATGGCTTTTTCGGCTCGGACGACCTGACTTATCTGATGCGTTCGGCGCAAATTTCGGAAGGGGTCTGGACAAGTGCCAATTACAACGGCGCGCTACGTTATGGCTACAACATTCCGGCCGGGGGATTTATTTTTCTGTTTGGACTCAGTCCCTTCTCGGCAAACGCCTGGACCCTGTTCTGTTCCCTGGCGGAAATCACCGTCGTCTATGTCTTTGCTGCCCGCTATCTGAATAGAGAGACGGCGATTCTGGCTGCGCTGCTGCTGGCCACCGCTCCCCTGCACATCGCCCAAGGCACGCGCATTCATGCCGATGCCGTTTTTGCCCTGTTTCTTACCCTGAGTTTCGTGCTGTTTTACGCTGCCGAAAAAAACCGCAGCCGCTGGCTCTTCTATGCATGCGGGCTGTCGCTGGGCATGATTTTCTGGATCAAGGAACTGGGCGTGATCGTGTTTCTGGCATTCGCATCCTATCCGCTGATTTTCCGCAAGTTCGACATGCGCTGGCTTTGGCTGATCGCCGGCGGCCTGACCATGCTGGCGCTGCATTTCGCACTGATGCAGGGAATTGCCAGCGACCCGCTCCATGCCATTAAAACCGTGACCGGCCAGGTGCAAAGCAGCTTTGTCCGTAGCGGGCATGGCGAAGACAGTCCGTTTTACTACTTCAAGTATCTGTTCCTGGACATTCGACATACCTGGCTTCTCGCCTGGCTTGCCCTGGCCACCTTGATTACCGGGATATTGGCCTGGAAAAAATCAAGGCCGGAAAGCACAGCTATTTATGTTGCGTGGTGGCTGATTGCCTTGCTCGTAGTTCTGTCGTTCACGCCAGTTTCATTCAACCCGCTGCGCCTGGCGATGCGGCAATCCAACTACCTCAATCTGTTTCTTGCGCCACTGGCCCTGCTTGCCGGCATGTTCCTGTTCTCTCTGAACAACCACCTGTTGAAGCGAGTATTGCTGGCTGTCGTGGTCATGGGCGGAATTGCGTTAGGCGCGGTTTCGCAACAGGCCTACCAGGTTTTCAGCGCCAACAGCCGGGCGGCGGTCGCGTTCATCAAGCAGCACCCAGGAGAGTGGATCGTCGGCTCAACCAACAACGGAAACATTGCCCGCATTACGGCAATTCTGGAAAACGACCCCGCACTGGCCGAGCGATTCGGTTATCTTGAACGCGACAACGCAAGCAATCGTCTCAAGGCTCCTGCCGTTGGGCGCACGCCATCCGGCTATGCGGTTTTTGATCAGGAAACCATTCAATGGGGCGTCGGGGCGGGCAACCTGGAATCCCCGCCATCCTGCTGGCAAAAAGTTCAATCGATTACGCCTTCGACTGGCGGCGCCGGTTTCTTCATGCTGCAAACCGCACACGATTTGAGCCAGTATTTGCCCGACTCGCTGAGACAGCGTTTGCGCGCTGCGCTTGCGCGATACATGACGCCGAAACAAGCCACGGTTTATCGCGTGGATTTTGATAATCTGTGGTGCACAACGCCCGGTGCTGGCGTCGTGAATCATAAATAGTGGGACAAAATAAAACGGATGGATTTTTTTGCAGGACAAGGCACGAGGAGGCGACATAGCGGGCTCTATGGCAACGACGAGTAACGCCGTCATGCGAAAAAAGACGCCGTTTTATGTCTCGATATTTATGATTCACGACACCAGGCCATGAATACCCCCGAACACACTTCGCCCGCCAACCGTCACGCCTTGAACCAGGGCTGGACCAATGTCCGCCATGCTTTCAGACTGCAACTGGGCGACAAAACCATTTTCTCCTGCTCGCTCGATCTATGCGCACGGAGTCTCGGCGTTGGGGATATTCATGCTGCCGACCCGTCGCAGTTCCTGCCCCTGCTTGCCACTCAAACGGATTGCCGACAATATCTGATCCGTTCATTGCCGGTGTCAGAAAATCTGCCCTTGCTCAGCCGCTCGCAAGGTTATCTGCGCTATGTTCCTGCGCAGTATCTGCACTACTTCATCGACATGCGGCAAACTTTCAGCGATTACGCCGGCAAGTTTTCCTCCAAATCGCGCGCCACCATCAACAAGAAGGTCAGGAAATTCGCCGAACACACTGGCGGCAGCATCGATTGGAGGATTTACAAAACGCCGGATGAGGTCATGGAATTTCATCGGCTTGCCCGCCAGCTTTCGAGCAGGACTTATCAGGAGAAACTGCTCGACGCCGGCCTCCCCGAGAGCGATGCGTTTCTGCAGGCAATGCGGGAACTGGCGGCCTCAAACAAAGTACGGGCCTACCTGTTGTTCCATGGCGGCAATCCTGTTGCCTATCTGTATTGCCCGGTCGTGGATGGCGCGCTGATTTATGAATATCTCGGTTACGACCCCGCTTACCGCGAATGGTCGGTTGGCACGGTGCTGCAATGGCTGGCGCTCGAGAACCTGTTCAACGAGGCGGCTTTTGATTATTTCGATTTCACCGAAGGCGAATCGGACCACAAGCGCCTGTTCAGCACGCATCACGTTCCATGCGCCAATGTGTTTTTTCTGAAACCCACGTTGCGCAACCGTCTGATGGTGTCAGCACAACTTTTTGTCAACCGTTTCTCCAAAGCCCTGGGCGACTTCCTTGAACGTCATGGACTCAAGACCAGGATCAAACGGCTGATCCGGTTCGGCTATGCCAGGGGATCAACATAAGTGCCGCACGCATTGCTCAAGAAGATTGCGCGCATGGCGCTGGGCGAGTACCAGATATTTCGCATCTACGCGTTCGACCGCAGCCAGGCATTGCAATCGCCCCACGCAAAACAACAAGACTGGATGTTAAAAGAGGTCAACCTGGCACAAGTCAGCGCCAGTGCCGACGAAGCCATCCGCCAACGCGCCTGGTATCTGGGCGAGGATGCCAATGCCTTTGGCTGCTTTCATCAAGACAGGATGGTGGCGCTATGCGTTTTCTGGCATGGCAACCGCTACCGCACCCAACGCAATTTCTGGCCGCTGGCCGAGAACGAGGCCAAGCTGGTGGAAATCATCACACTGCCCGAGGCGCGCGGACAAGGCATCGCCGGGTTGCTGATTCGACATGCCTGCAATGAAATGTTTGCCAAGGGTTTTCGCCGCCTGTTTGCCAGAATCTGGCACAACAATCTGCCCTCAATCCGCGCCTTCGAGAAATCCGGCTGGCAATATTTGACGACGGTCGTGGAAATTCGACCCTTGCTTCTGGGCAGGCGGCCTGTGCGTTTCAAATTCAAACGGCCCTGAGCACCGTCTCCGATCCTTTGCCGACTGGCGCCAATCAACTCATCCAGGAGCCAGTACGTTAGATATTCCGCAAGCTCTTCTCCAGGCCTGCTCGGCATGCCGCCTCAGCCGGGCACTGACGCTTGATTCCGGAATGATCAGTCCGGCAGGCTCATCGACCAGGCTGACATCGCCGAAGCCAACCGCGGAATAGTCCTGACGATGCCGGTCGAGAAAATCACACAGGCTTTCAAACCGTTTCACCACAATTGAGTCCGGCTTGCTGGTTCCGGGAACCAGCATTTCGAAGTTGTGGGACAGGATATTGAAATACCGCCACCCGTTTTCACGGGCCGCTTGCAGCGACTCGCGCATTTCCGCGAACGCACACGCGCCAATCTGCATGTGGCGCATGCCCTGGCCCGCGCGCGATACGGATAACGGCAATTCCGCAACCTCGCCAATTTGATGGCTACCATGCCGTCGCGCTGCCTGATCCAGCCCGCCCCCCGAGTGGTCCATCGTCAGGTTAAGGCTGCTGTCATAACGAAGGCCATTGCGCGCGAGCGCGGTGAACGTATCGGCATTACAGGCAAAACTACCCGCGCGGAAAGCCGTCACCTCGCCCGCGCCGGCTTCGCGCAGCAAACGCAAACCATGGCCGATCAGGGCGGTTTGCTCGTCCACGTCGTACATGAACAGGTGCTGGCGCTTGTCTGCATGGTTTTCAATCAACGGGCTTCTTGCTTCATCCTGCCATTCCGGATGCAAGTGCAACTGCACTTCCTGCCCCGCCTGACGAATCAATCCGACGATTTCGGCCAGCGGTTCCACGCCAAAGTGCGCCGCAAACAAGGGCTCGACGAAAAACACGCCTTTCAGGCCATGTGTGTTGAGCAGTTCGAGGGTTTTGGGCAGGGCGTAATGTCCTGCCGGGCTGGATCCATAGACATAGCGGCGAAACGCATCAGGAAACGCCGAATCAATGTTGTCCCAACCGCCGCACCAGATTTCGACATCAAAGGTCAGAAAAACCTGGAGCGGGGCTTCGCTGGGTCTTGTCACACCAGCACCTCGATCGGCGCAGGATGTCCCAGAAAGGCGGTGGGGCTGGCCGTCAGGCCATAGGCGCCGGACTGGAACACCACGATCAAGTCGCCTTCTTGCGCATGGCCCAGGTTCATCTTGTCACCCAGCACATCGAGCGGCGTGCACAGCGGACCAACGGCCGAGGCGGACAGTGGTTCGCCCTGAGCTTCCACGCGGTTGCCCACGCACACCGGATAATTCTTGCGGATGACCTGACCAAAATTTCCCGAAGCCGCCAGGTGGTGATGCAGGCCGCCATCGGTGACGAGAAAAACCTGTCCACGCGATTCCTTGCGGTCGATCACGCGGCTGACGTAAATCCCCGCCTCGCCGACCAGATAACGGCCCAGCTCGATCACGAATTCGGCTTCGGGAAAATCACGCCGCGCCTGCGGCATCATGTCCGCCAGCCCGGCGCCCACGGCATCGAGGTCAAGCGGCTGCTCACCGGGAAAATACGGAATGCCAAAACCACCGCCCATGTTGAGCAGACGCACCGGCGAAGGCGCATGAGCGGCCAGACGCCGCGCGAGTTCCAGCGTATTGCGCTGGGCTTCGGTGATGGACTCGGCCTTGAGGTTTTGCGAGCCGGAGAAAATATGAAAGCCGTAAAACTCGACCGGCATCGTCTTCATGCGCGCGAGGATGTCCGGTACGCGCTCCGCATCGATGCCGAACTGCTTGGCGCCGCCACCCATTTTCATGCCGGAGCTTTTCAGTTCGAAATCCGGATTGACGCGCAGCGCGACCTTTGCGCGTCGCCCTGTCTCGTTGGCAATATCGACGATGCGTTCCAGCTCGCGCGGCGATTCGACATTGAGCACGATGCCCGCTGCAATGGCCTGACGCAGTTCGCGCAGGCTTTTTCCCGGTCCGGCAAAACTGATCTTGTCCGGTGGCATGGGCGTATCCAGCACGGTCTTGAGCTCGCCGCCCGAGGCCACATCAAAGCCATCCATCAACGTGGACATATGCTGCACCACCGCCGGCATGGGATTGGCCTTGATCGCATAGTGCAGGTGAATCTCGGCGGGCAGCGCAGCGCGCAGCCGGGCCACCCGCTCACTCAGCAGACGACGGTCGTAGGCGTAAAACGGCGTGCTGCCGACCCGCTCTGCCAGACGCGAGAGCGACATGCCGCCGACCTGGATTTCGTTGGCCTCTACGGGAAAAGCCTCGCGGTGGGCATGGGTCACGGGCGCGTTCATGCGGTTTGATCCTCAAACAGTCCTGACAATTCAGTAGCCAGTTTCTTGCGGTCGATTTTGCCATTCGGATTGCGCGGCAATGGCTCGCTAAAGACCACGATGCGGTTGGGCACCATGAAGCCCGGCAGTTGCTGCTTGCAAAGGCCCAGCAGTTGTTCGCTGATGGCTTCGCTGTTGCCGGGCGCATAGGTCACCAGCACCACGGCCTGCCCCAATACCGGATGCGGCAGACCCAGCGCCGCCGCTTCGCTGACCAGCCCGGCGGCATACGCCACTTCCTCGACTTCGGTCGGACTGACGCGGTAGCCGGAGGTCTTGATCATCTCATCGCGACGGCCGACAAAATACAGATAGCCTTCCTCGTCCATTTTGACGGTATCCCCCGACCACACCGCCAGTTCCGGGATCACCAGCCCTGCCAGTTGACCTGGCACGGGTTTGTAACGCTCGGCGGTTTTTTCCGGGTCATTCCAGTAACCCAGCGCCACATGCACGCCGCGATGCACCAGTTCGCCAGGTTCGCCAGGCGCGCAGGCTGTCCCGTCTTCGCGCACCACCAAGATTTCGGCATTGGGAATTGCTTTGCCCATGGAGTCCGGACGCTTGTCCACTTCTTCGGGCGGCAGATACGTCGAACGAAACGCTTCGGTCAGCCCATACATCAGATAGGGCTTGGTGCGCGGCAGCCGTTCCCGCAACGCATCGAGCGTAGTGCGCGGCATATGCCCACCCGAGTTGGTGATGTAGCGCAGGTGATCCGTCACGCCCGCCGGCCAGTCGAGTTGCGCGAGTTGCACCCACAGCGGCGGCACCGCCGCCAGGCCGGTGATTTTTTCGCGTTCGACCGCGCGGATCACATCGCGTGGCAGCAGGTAATTCATCAACACAGCGGTGGCGCCAACCTGAAACGCCGTCGTGAGCTGGTTCAATCCATAATCGAATGACAGGGGCAGCACGGAAAGAATACGGTCATCCGCCGTGTTGTTCAGGTACTGCGACACGCTCGCCGCGCCGGCCACCAGATTGCGGTGCGACAACACCACCCCCTTGGGTTTGCCGGTGCTGCCCGAGGTATACAGAATCGCCGCCATGTCGCTGTCGATCACGCGGAATGGCAAACGGACGGGGCTCTGCTCACGCGCGCTCCACGGCACGACGTCGATGCCTTCCGGCGCTAGCGCTTGCCGGTCGCCGACGATGACGGCGGTTTTCAAATCCCGGCAATGCGCCAGCACGGGGCGCAACAGTTCCAGCCGCTCCGGCGAGGTGACCAGAATGCGTACATTGCAGTCGGTCAGGATGTGGCCGACCTGTTCCGGCTTGAGCAGCGGATTGACCGGCACGAACACCCCGCCCGCGGCAGCGGCGCCAAACATTGCCACAACGGTATCGACACGTTTGTCGAGCCACACCGCGACACGCTCGGCGCGTTGCA
>CAZVBY010000043.1:0-14576 GCA_964625895.1 uncultured Thiobacillus sp. | reverse complement strand
TGTCATAGGGTTGCAACAGCGCGCAGCCTTGTTTTGCCCAGTAAGTCTGGAGCGTAAGAATCAAATCCTGAAAGGTTTGCATTGGAATTCTGCAGTCGATGCAAAGGCAGGATTTTACCCGTATTTAGCCTTCGCCCCTGCCGGTGGAACGCTCAAGGTACTGAATTCCCCTGCATTGATTGATCCGAAATCAATGAACCTGAAAAGCTTCTTCAGACTTTGGTGACCAAAATGACCGTGAAACCTCCGGGTTTCGGATCAATCACAATCAAGCCTCGGCAGACAGTTGACAGGAAATCCAAATTCTTGATTTGCCTTGCCTATCAACCGTCATGGTCAGTCCGGCGGTTGCATCAGGTCACGGGATGGCAGTGGATTGGACAGCAATTTTCGTCACACCTTGTCAAAAAACCGCCACGACCAGCAAGCCGAACGCTGCGGGCGCTCAAATTAATCCCGCAAAAACAATCGGTTAATGGCTTGTTTTTCGAGATTTACTGTTGGCACAGGCATTGCACACTTGATTGACGTAGGCAACCAAATTTAGAGGAGCACAACATGCGTGTCCGTCTTGGCAACAACCTTCTGGTACTGGAAGTCAGCAAGTCTTTTTTCGCCTGGTTTCAGGGCGAGACCCAGCGCATGCGCTTGACCAGCCTGAGCCTGCTGTTTGTGCAACTTTCATTTTTCGCGCAGCGTTCTCCAGCGATTTGATCGGGGTCAAGCAGGAAACCCACCGTGCATTTCCATTTGTCGCAGGGCACGGCGCTCAGAATCGGTCTGTGCGCCTCGCCTCTGGGGTTTTTCAGCGGCAGCACACGACGCATGTCGCTGTTCATTCTAACCTTCCTGTTTATCGAGCTTCAGTTCAGCCGCACGCATCCGGCAGCGCAAGACTAGCCGCCAACCCTCCTTCCGGTCGATTTGCCAGCGTAACGGCCCAGCCATTCAGTTCTGCCAGTTGCTTGACGATCGCCAAGCCCAAGCCGGTTCCCCCCGTGGCCTTGGCTCTGGAGCCTTCCAGCCGGTAAAACGGCCTAAACACGACACGCATTGCCTCTGGCGGAATGCCGGGGCCAGAATCCAGCACGCTGATGCGCAGTGTTCTACCTTCACGTGCCAGTTGCAGCACTGGTGGTTCCATGCCGCCATATCGCTTGGCGTTTTCGATCAGATTGTCGAGTATGCGGTTGAGCGCGCCGGCTGCGATCATGGCCTCACAACGGCCAGAAGGCTGATAATGCACGCCGTGACGAGAAGCAGTCATCCGCAAGAACTGATCCACGTCCAGTTTTTGCGGCAATTCTGCCTGGGTGTTGCGCGCCAATTCAAGATAACCGCCAATCAACCCGTTCATTTCCGCCAGATCCCGTTCCAGCCGGTCGACTTTTTCCCCGCTGGCTTGCCCGCGCAGCATTTCAACATTGAGTTGCATGCGTGTAAGCGGCGTGCGCAAATCGTGCGACACACCCGCCAGCAATGTCGTGCGGTTTTCGAGAAGTTCCTGCACCTCGCGCGCCATCGCATTAAAGCGCCTCGCGAGTTCGGCCAGTTCTCTGGGGCCGGTTTCCGGCAGCGGTTCAGGCATGCCGCCCTTGCCAACGACGCCTGCCGCACGGGAAGCGCGCGCCAGCGGCAATGTGATGCGCCGCACCAGCAACAAAGCAGTCAGCAGAACAATCAATGCGCCGGAAGAAAGCAAAACAGCGGCGGCGGCCGGCGGTTTGACTGCGTAGCGATCGGGGAAGAAGCCTGCCTGTAAACGCATGCCGCCAACTGGCAGCGTGACCCAGACTGCATGGTTTTGTGTTCTGCCTTCGAGGATGACCCGGCTTCCCTGCCTGCGCGACAGCGCCAGTTCGATTTCGTTACGAAAAGGGAAATGGGCGGCCTCAGCAACAGGCGCGCCGCTGGCTGCCTGCAGGCGCAATCCGTGACGGTTGGCCAGTTCGCGTTCAAAGGCTGGCCGCACGCGGGGCGGCAGTTCCACCCAGGTTTGCGCGGACAGCACGATCAGGCCGGCCAGATCATCCGCGGAACGTTCTGCCACCGGCACGATCAGCATGCGATACACGGCCCAGAATGCCGCCGCCTGAAACAGCAAGAAAGCGAACGCCAGCGTCAGCGCCGTGCGGGCATATAGCGACATCCCTGATCCAGGTTGCTGGCCAGCGCCATTTCGACCCATGGATCAGCCTTTCCCCTGCGGCGCAAAAAGATACCCCTGTCCCCATACGGTCTTGATATAGCGCGGGCTGGCCGGGTCAACCTCGATTTTCTTGCGTAGCCGGTTGACCCGCACATCAATGCTGCGGTCGAACGGATCGCGTTCGAACCCGCGCAATTGATCCATCAGCCAATCCCGTGAAAGCGCGCGGTTGGGATGTGTCACCAGAATTTCGAGAAGGCTGAATTCGCCGCTGGTCAAGCCTATGTCCTCGCCGTTGCAGCTAAAAGCGCGCGCATCCAGGTCCACCCTGAATTCGCCGAACTCGACAATCCGCCGCGGCGTTTCCGAGGCTGTTTCTTGTCCTGGCGCGGCGCCGCGCCGCATCACCGCACGAATGCGCGCCAACAATTCCCGCGGATTGAAGGGCTTGGCCAGATAATCGTCCGCGCCCACTTCCAGGCCGACGATACGGTCGATATCCTCGCCCTTGGCGGACAACATGATGATGGGCGGCGAGCCGGGCAACCCCTTGATTCGCCGGGCAATCGACAAGCCATCTTCACCAGGCATCATCAAGTCCAGCACCAACAGTTCGGGGCGCGCCGCTTCCATCAGCAGGTCCAGCTCGGTGCCACCGCCAGCAACTCGTACCGAGAATCCTTGCGCGGCAAGATATTCGGATAGCGATTCCCGGATACCGGCATCGTCATCCACCACATAAATCAGGCTCTGTTTCTCGCTCATGGCGCAAATATAGCAGTGGCCCGCCAAGAGGCGTAATCGGCCTGTTACAACTTGTTACAAAATCACGCTTGCGGGAAACCGCTCGGTTACGACTCCCTCCCATACTTCAAACCAAGGAAAGCCCAAACGCTTTCCCAAGAAAGGAGAAAACAATGAACAAGCTGCTGATTGCCCTGCTGATTACCGGCCTCTCCGGTCCGGCACTGGCTGGCTCTGGTGATATCGATGGAATCTGGCTTGTCGCCCGCCAGGATAGCGGACAAAGCCGGCAGCAAGAGCAGGAAACCCGCAAGGCCAAGCGGCCCGCCCCCAAGAAAGAAGAACAAGCGGAGCGGGAGCGGGAAGAGCGCGGCTATGGCTACGGCTATGAACGCCGCAATGCCGAACGTTATTACGACGACCGCGGACGTCGCTGAGTTTCCCGGAACAACGAAAGCAAGGAGCGTAACCATGAAAACCCGACTCAAAATGAATCCCCTCTCTGCCGGCCTGGTGGCCGCGATGGCCATGACATCCGGCATGGCGCTGGCCGGACCCGAACACGGCTTCCCCGATCGCGCCCGCGTGATTGCCTCGACACCGATTTACGAGCAGGTCAACGAGCCGCGGCGCGAATGCTGGACAGAACGCGTCAGCGCTGAGGAGCGTGTTTACCGCAACAGGAACAACACCGGCGGCGCCATGATCGGTGCGATCCTGGGCGGCCTGGCAGGCTCCGGCGTCGGCAAGGGTGACGGCAAAGTCGCGGCAGCCGCAGTTGGCGCTGCCACGGGCGCAGTCATCGGCGACCGCTGGAACGATCGTGATGGCTATTACACCACCACGCGCAGCCGCCCGGTCGAACAATGCCGCATGGTGGACAATTTCCGCCAGGTGATGGTCGGCTACGACGTTACCTACCGCTACCTGGGCAAAACCTTCACCACGCGTCTGCCCTACGACCCGGGCAATTGGCTGGATGTTGACGTGCGGGTGAGAGTCGCCGACGCACCACCCCGCGGCCCCCGCGGAGCGGATCCGCGCGACGATGAATGGAGGTACTGATCATGCTGAAGAAGATTTTGATCACCGGCATTCTGGCAGCAGCCAGCACCATGCCGGCATTTGGACACAGCGGATATGACTACGATGATTATGTTGACGCTCGCGTCATCCGCGTTGACCCGGTGCTGAGTTTCTCCTACAGCAACTGGGGCGACCAGGATCGTTTCCGCATTCAGTATGCGTGGGGGGACAATTATTACTGGACGTATGCACCCCGCCATCCTGGGCACTGGATTCGGGTGCGACCGCCGCGCGTCATTCATCATCACTATTACCCGCCCGGCTATTATCGGTGGCAACCGCCCCCCCATAAGCCACACCCGCACTGGCGCCACGATAGCCGCCGCAGCTGGGATGATGATCATCGCCGCCGCGACCGGGACGATGATGGACGCCGCTGGTAAGCCTGCATGATTGCCCGCCATGCCGCGCACCGTTTTGATTTACACCGGAATCCGGCATGGCGGGCCACGGACCAGATGGCTGGCAACGACAGCGGTCGTGCTGTGTTTTCTTGGAGGCGTGCAAATCATTACTGGCGTATCTGACACGGATGCCACACAAATCACGGTGATATGCGGGCTGCGCGGCTGATTGAAATTTATTCCGGATCAGAGTTTTTCAATCGTTTCGATCCGCTCCCGGGTAGCGGGATGGGTAGACAAATAGCCGTCCAGATTTTCTTCCGCCTCGCCGGGTTTCCTCTGCGGCCGCGCGGACTTTTCCAGCCTGGACAATAGATCAGCCAGACGGCTGGGGGAAATGTCGTTTTCTTTTAACAGGCCGGCCGCATAGGCATCCGCCTCACGCTCGAAATCACGCGAATAGCGCGCTTGCAGCAAAAAAGCCGGCAATCCCGCCGCCACATTACTGACATCGCCGAGATACCAGGCCACCACGCCGCTGACGATGGAGCCCTGGATCAACATGCGCAGACTGTGTCGGTGCCTGAGATGGCCCAATTCATGGGCCAGCACTGCAAGTATCTCCTGATCGTTCCCAGCCAGACGGACCAGTTGGTCGGTCAACACGATTGTCCCATCAGGCAAGGCCAGTGCATTGGGGCCAAGTTGCTTGCCATCGCGAAAGACGATGACATGACGCGCACGCACTTCATCCGGCAGCGTCATCGCGCCAAAGGCGGAGCGCAGCGCATTCTGTCGATCCGCTGGCAGCGCACTGGGCGCCAACATCCCTTTGTCCAGAAATTTCAGGGTGCTTTCCCCTAGTTGCGCCAGGGCCTGTTCGGGCAACTTGAACGCAAGCCAGCTTGAAGCGGCCGGCAGTCCCCAGCGATAACCGGACAGCATCGTGATAACCGCGATCACCACCGCAGCCAGCGCCCAGCGCCAGCGCTGTTGCAGCCGCACAACCACGCCATCCGCATAACCGCCCGCACCGAGCAGCGCACGAAGCGCCGCATCATCGCGCGCCTCGCAGTGCGCGCCGTCACCAAACTTGATCAACCTGGGCGCAGTGCCCATCGGTTCGGAAACGCGGATGCCAGAAAACGGTTCTTCCCGCAGGACCCCCTCTCCTTCGATTCGCAATCCCGCATCGGTCAGGGAGAGCTGCACTTTGTGAGGGTGCGCGGTTCTTCCATCGAAATATTCCGCGAAAACTGGCGGCATGTCAGAAGGCAATATCCAGACCAAAAATCTCGGCCGACTCTTCTCCCGTTGCGTTCACGGCCTGTTGCTGCCCCGCAATGAATTCATCCAGGCTGCCTTGCACATTGAGCGCCAAATGTTCCAGCCGATAACGGGCAAGTCGAATATCCGCAAACGGCTTGAACAACCCCAGCGTCAACACAATGCCGATGAAATTGGTCAGATATATCCAGAACAGATCACGCGCGCGCACGTTGCTGGCAAACCGTCCCCCCCCAAGCGTGGTACCGCCCCATACAAGATTCTGGATGCGCGCGGAAAACCAGGGGCCAATGAACAGAAAGGCAAATAAATAGAAAACCAGCACTGCTGTAAAAACCAAGACGAAAACAGCTCCCTTTTGATCTTGCTGTCCCCCCATGCCCAAACTTGGTGCAAGCGAAGCCACGCCAGCCATCAGAATGGCCAGGAAGATGACCAGCAAAACCACCATCCCCAGCAGCCGGAAATAAATGCCGAAAAACTTCCCCTCGCGGGCATCAAAAACAAATTTTTCGTTGCCAAACCGGCTGTTGCCATGCTGGTATGCCTTGATGCGCTGATGCGCGACTGCGGCAAGCAGTCCCAAAGTGAAATAACCTGCCAGCGGCCAGGCAAGAAAGGCTGTGTAGGCATCCTTGACGTTTCCGTCGAAACCAAAGCGCAGCCCACGGTAGCTGCTGTTGTGCAGTTTGAACCGCAGCGAACGCTGCACCAGCCAAGGCATGACCCCCATGAGGAGGCCGAAAGCAGCCAAGCCCAGCAAAGGATCGAAACTCTCGGAAACCGAATACAGCGCCAACAGCGCGACACCGATCAGACGCCCCTTGAGAATGGCGACTGGTTCGCCGTGGTAATCGAAACTGCTGCCCGCAAGCGAGGTATTGCGATAAAAATATTGCAGTCTGCGCACCTTCGCCCACGCGGAATAAATGCCAAGGGTCAGAATCGTCAACGCCAGATTGACGATCCAGATGCGGAAATATTCCCCTCCATTGCCAGAAAACACAAACCGCATCGGCGTCGGGAAATGTTCTTGTTGTTGCATGTATTTCCTCTGGGTTATTTTTCTTGTGCGATTTCCCTGTCAACCACCAGGCATCACGGGCATTGACCGCCGCCAGAATAAACGACGGCTGGCAAAGCCAGCCGTCGTTTATTCCAGCAAGCAGTCAGAAATCAGCGTAAAGCCTGCTTCTGACGCAACCGCCAGCCAATCCCTGCCAGCCCGATTCCCAATAATGCAAGCGTTCCAGGTTCTGGCACATCCGCCGGCGCGACTACGTTTAGGCCGCCTATTAGATTATTCTGAGTCTGCGCAAGCGGACTAACCGTTGGTCCAACAGCTGGTAGCAGCGAGCCAAGTTCGTCCAGGATCGGGTTGCCATCTTCATCCACATCCAGAAGCTGCCCGTTCTCACCTCTTGGGCAATTGGTATTGGCTATATCGAAGATACTCTGTGGCACTGTCCGGCCTTTCGCCTCGAATGCGCGGATTTTGCTCATGGCCTTACGGCAAAGCTTGGCGCGTTTCTTCACCATTTTTTGCTGAGCCTTTGCTATTTTTTCGGCGGCTTTCAGCTCGGCTAGCGCTCTTCTTTCCACATCACTCAGGGCAGCGGCACTGGCATTGACAGAGGAGATGCCAAGACCCAAACCAACCAGGAAAACCAAAAACAGTTTGATCATTTTCATTTTCTTACTTTCACCACTTAAATGCAGTCACTGTTAGCTCAGCAAAGAGCATTCCAAATTATGCCAAGAACTCGACATACGACATAACCATATGTAAACAAAAAGATTTATTGTGTGAAACATTTCAGAAATTTTGCAGGAATGCACAATTTCCTCAATTGAATTTAACCCATGTAAAAAAAACCGACAATCAATCTTAGCAAATTATTAAACCTTGTCTGATTGCATAGACTCTTGCCCGATGAATGGCGCCTTTTTCTTTTCCTGGATTCGCACGAGCCAATTCGGTCGTATCGACTGTCAAGGAGACATCCAGCGCCTTGAGAAAACGCGCAGGCTGCGGATAGTCCCGATCCTCATATCCCGGGCGCCCGCGAAAGTCAGCTTCGCAGGCTTGCAGCAGGTTCTGGAATCGTTGCGGCCGACGAAAGGCATCGGCCGATTCAAGTATCTTTAGCAGTGTTTCGGGGCGCAGTTCCAGCGCGCGGTGAATATCGCCGTGATAACGCGCCGTTAGCACGGCCAGATCGCGGCAATCGCCGGAAACACGCAAACGCTGACATAGCGTTTTTACAAGATCCGCCCCTTTTGCCTCATGACCATGGTGTTTGGGCCAAAGCGCAGACGGCGTGAGCCCTTTGCCAAGGTCGTGGGTGAGCGCGGCAAAACGCACGGCCAGGTTGAAATCCTGCTTTGCCGCCCAGTCCACCACCCTCATGACATGCACGCCGGTGTCGACTTCAGGGTGGTGTTCCGGCGGCTGCGGCACGCCAAACAGCCGATCCAGTTCAGGCATCAACCCCGCCAGGGCGCCGCATTCGCGCAGCGCCTGAAACATGCGCGAGGGGGTTTGCGCCATGAGTCCGCGCGACAGTTCCTGCCAGACACGCTCGGGGACAAGATGTTCGGCTTCGCCGTTGTTCACCATTTCGCGCATCAGTGCCAAGGTTTCCGGTGCGACCGAAAAATCCGGAAAACGCGCGGCAAAGCGCGCGACGCGCAAGATGCGCACAGGGTCTTCCGCAAACGCCGGGCTGACATGGCGCAGCACTTTTGCCAGCAGGTCGCGTTGGCCGCCATACGGGTCAATCAATCGACCATCCGCATCCCGCGCCATGGCGTTGATGGTGAGATCGCGACGCAGCAGATCTTCTTCCAGGGTCACTTCCTGCGACGCGAAAACCGTAAAACCCTTGTAACCACGCCCCGCCTTGCGTTCTGTACGCGCCAGCGCGTATTCCTCCCGGCTTTGCGGATGAAGAAAAACCGGGAAATCCTTGCCAACCGGAAGAAACCCTTGCGCCAGCATCTCCTGGGGCGTCGCGCCAACCACCACATAATCGCGGTCCTGCACCGTCAGGCCCAGCAGTTCATCACGGATCGCGCCGCCTACGGAATAGATTTGCACAAGTTATTCCTGTCAGGGATTGCACACGCAGGGAAGGGGCCCATCAGCGAAAAAACCATACTGACGACGTGTTGGAGCGCATCCCTCACGCGAAAGCCGGGCGAACCGGCAAACACAGGCATTCAAGCCAAAACGTTGACTTCCGCAGCCTCGCATGGTCGTTGTTCTACGCCCAGTTAACGATGTGCCTGGTGCCGGTATTGATTGAATCGTCCACGCTGCGTGTCATCGCGCAGCCAGGCTGGCGCCGCGGCCTCAAGCGAAGCGGGATGCCAGCCCGGCGGGGCGGGATTGCCGCCATTGCAAACATTGGGAATCTGCATGGCGTAATAATTATCCCGCGTCATGATCTTGACGCCAGGCTTTCGTTCCAGCAGCCTGGCACTCCAGTAGGATAACTGCCCACCCAGTGGAATAATCTTGGGGATGCGTTGCAGAGCACGTCCCAGAAACTGCACAAGTTCAAGCAGCGTATACTCGCTCGGCCCGCACACATCATAGGTCTGGCCATGGGTTTCCGGTTGATCCAGGGAGTCCGCGAACGCACGCGCGACATCGGCGGCATAAACCGGTTGGAACCGCGCCTGCGGGCAAGCAAGGGGGATGACGGGCAAGGTTTTCAGCAACTTTGCAAAAAGATTCAGAAAACTGTCATTCGGGCCAAATATGACCGACGGCCTGAAAATGGTCACTTGCATGCCTCGGCGCGCGGTCAGTTTCGCCCCATTCAAGGTTCCGGGATCAGCAGGTGGCACCCACCCCGCCTCGCGCACCAATGCTTCGCCAATGCCTTTGGAGCGCTGGTACGCGGACCGCGATGTCGGGTCGGCGCCCAATGCGCTCATGTGCAGAAGTCGTGTGACCCCCGCCCTGGCACAAGCGGCGAGCACTTTGCGCGGCAATTCGATATGACAGGAATGAAAATCGCCCCGTCGCGCCTGTGGTTTGTCCACCCGGCCCGGCACGACTTCATGCAGAATACCCACCAGGTTAATGACGGCGTCGCAGCCAGCGAATTCACGCGCCAACACGCGCTCGTCGTGAACATTTGCCTCAATGACATCCACCGTCGGCAACAAAATCAGTTCCTTGGCCCGTTCGCGTTTACGCGTCAGCACCTTGACCTGTCGGCCGCGTGCAGCGAGCTCGGCGACGATCTCTGTCCCGACAAAGCCCGATCCGCCCAGCACACAGATTTTTTCATGTTTCATGGCGTCAGATAGTCTGGTTCAAAGCGGGTCATTTTATCCCGATGCCTCCAGATTCGGTTGCGCATCCTTCTCGTCCCGTAACGGCGCAGGGGTCGTTCTGGCCGGAATGGTGCCCAGCCGGTCCTTGAGCAGGACGGAAGGCTGCCCAAAACGGCGCGCGTAATACATGGCGTTGCTCATCACTTTTCTGACGTAGTCACGCGTTTCGGCAAACGGAATACTTTCGATGTAAATCGCCGCCTCCATCGGCTGGCTGTCACGCCAGCGCTGGGCACGCCTAGGCCCCGCATTGTAGGCGGCGGTTGCCAGCACCGGCTGCTTATCCAGCACGTCCAAGGTGTACCGCAGATAATACGTGCCAAAACGAATATTGGTTTCCGGCTCGTCCAGGCTGCTGTGCCGATAGCCGTCAAGTCCCAACCGCTGCGCGATCCAGCGGCCGGTCGCCGGCATGATTTGCATCAGGCCCGTTGCCCCAACACTGGAACGCGCAACCGGCATGAACCGGCTTTCCTGACGAATCAGGCCAAACACCCAAGCCTCGTCGAGATTATTCGCGCGCGCCTCCCGCGACGCAAACTCGCGATAGGGCGCAACAAAGCGCAATTCGAAATCATGCAGATCACGGGTTTTCTCGGCGGTGTTGATGGCACGGTCGTGCCACGCATTGCGCCTGGCCAGCTCTGCGGCAGCGAGCAATTGACGATCACTGAAGCTGCGTATGGCCCAGTTCCATTCCTGCGTCGCTTCCGTTCTCAAGCCGATTTCATTGAGCTTCAGCGCGCGGGTGATGCCGGGATCACGGGAAACGGCATCAATTTCGTCACCCGCCATCTTGATATTGGCACTTTGCACGCCCATCACCGGTCCCAGTTCCTCTTCAGCCAATTGGCCGTAGTAGTGATGCTCGCGGGAGAGTGGCGCAAAAATCTGATTGGCCGCCAGATTCTGTCCGGTTGCCTTGAGTGCGCGCGCCAGCCAATATCGCCAGGCCGACACCTGCCGCGTCTCTTCGCTCATGCCGCGAATCGCGCGCTGCACCGCCTGCCAGTTCTCTGCACGCAAGGCCGCGCGTACCCACCACTCACGCCGCGCATCGGACAATCCGATGCCGCCGGTTTTCTCGTACCACGTCAGCGCCTGCGGCAGATGCTGTCTTGCCGCCTCGTTTGCAACCACGCCCCAGACATGACGCTGGTCGGCCTCGACAAGACTGCCAAGCGCCGACTCCAGATAGCGCGCCGCTGAAACCGGATCGGATTTCGCCAACCGGCTCAGCGCAAAGAATCCGACTTCCCGCTGTGATCGGATTTCCCAATTAACGCCAGATTCCAGCCATGCGGAAGGCGATTGGTAAGCGCGATCGATCGATGTGGACGAAGGGCGACGTTGTTCGGGAATTGCACTCAGCAGGGATTTGGCCACGCCCGGATTCCCCGCTTCGAAAGCCAGGCGCAGCCTGCGCCACACATCCTCTTCGTTGAGCAACCCTTGCGCGATCAGCGTCGCGAACAATGGCGTGCAAACCGCCGGCATGTCACGGCCCGTAAACCACAACGTAATGGCATCCTTCAACCGGCTTCTGTTGTCAGCTGTCAATTCGGCACGGCGCGCAAGGCATTCGTGCGCCACCTCCGGCTTGACCAATCTTGGGTACTCCGCCAGATATGCCTGCCAACGCTCGCGTCTGCCTAGATTCTTCAACCAATCGGCACGCAGGCGTTCTGCCAGCCAGGCATCCGGATAATTCGCGAGGAAACTGGCAATCGCCTCATCGTTGTCCAGTTCGCGGGAGACTTTCCAGAAAGCGATGTACACATGAAGCGGAGACTCGCGTGGAATTTTCTCCGCCACGACGGCAAAACGTTTGATGTTGCCTGATGCCCATGCCTCGCGCGCGGCGAGAAAATCCTTTCCGTCGGCAGCCAGTGCCGCCAGCGGGGTCATCAGGCTTGCCAGGAACACCAGTTGGCGGACTATACTGTTGAAGCCAACAGTTTGGCAGGTGAGCCAATCCATGGCGAATTCATTGATCAATCTTCGGAGGACAACATGACACCAAATGTAGGCAGCACTGACCGGATTATCCGAATTGTCGTAGGTTTGGCCCTGATTGTCTGGGCGCTCATGGGCGGTCCTGCATGGGCCTGGATCGGTGTAGTTCCGCTTGCCACAGGATTGCTCCGCGTGTGCCCCGCGTACAGCATTCTTGGCATGAACACCTGCGGCACACCCAAACAATAAGCCTGACAACCGCGCCGTACCCGCCATTGTCTCAGGCCAAAAAGAGTTTGTAGGCGGGATTGCGCGTTTCGTCCCAATAGCGGTAACCCAGCTTTTCCAGAAATTTTCGGAAGCTGGGTTTTTCTTTTGGCGGAACCTGGATACCCACCAGCACCCGTCCATAATCCGTACCATGATTGCGGTAGTGAAACAGGCTGATATTCCAGTCGTGGCTCATGCTATTGAGGAAATTCATCAGGGCGCCCGGACGTTCGGGAAACTCGAAGCGGTAGACCACTTCGTTGTCCGCCAGCGGGGCATGGCCGCCCACCAGATGGCGCACATGCAGTTTGGCCATTTCGTTGTCCGTCAGATCGACCGCCTCCAGCTTCTGCCTGTTTAGTTGGGCCACCAGCTTCGTGACTTCGCCTGCGCCCTGAACCTGCAGCCCGACAAAAACGCGCGCCTGCTGCGGATCCGCATAGCGGTAATTGAACTCGGTAATGCTCCTTGCGCCGAGCATGGAACAGAACTTCTTGAAGCTGCCAGGCGTTTCCGGAATGGTGACTGCAATGATTGCTTCTCGTTGTTCGCCCAACTCTGCGCGCTCCGCAACATGGCGCAAGCGGTCGAAATTCATATTGGCGCCAGAAGCAATAGCGATCAGGGACTTGTCCTTGAGCCGGTCAGCCGCCACCGCTGCTTTCAATCCGGCAACCGACAACGCGCCCGCGGGTTCAAGAATGGATCGGGTATCCTCGAACACATCCTTGATGGCGGCGCAGATCGCATCATTATCAACGCGAATCACTTCATCCACATAGCGCTGTGCCAGCCGGAAGGTCTCCTTGCCAACCTGCTTGACCGCCACGCCATCGGCAAAGATTCCCACCCGCTCCAATCTGACACGCTCATTGCGGCAGAGCGAGCGCGCCATTGCATCGGCATCCTCCGGCTCGACACCAACAACCTTGATTTCCGGGCGCAAGCGTTTGATGTAGGCGGCAATCCCAGCGATCAGACCGCCGCCACCGACTGGAACGTAGACCGAATGGATTTCTCCCGGATGCTGACGCAGCATCTCCATGGCGATTGTGCCCTGACCCGCAATCACGTCCGGATCATCATATGGATGGACGAATGTGGCGGAGGATTTTTTCGCCAGCACCATGGCATGTTCGTAAGCCTCGTCGTAAGAATCGCCATGCAGCACGACTTTCGCCCCGCGCGCGGCCACTGCATTGATCTTGATGGCCGGCGTGGTGGCCGGCATGACAATGGTGGCCCGTGCAGAAAGCCGCTGCGCCGCCAAGGCGACACCTTGCGCGTGATTACCGGCTGATGCAGCGACCACGCCACGCTTCAGTTGCGCCTTGGTCAAGCCCGCCATTTTGTTGTACGCGCCCCGCAGCTTGAAGGAGAAGACCGGCTGCAAATCTTCGCGTTTGAGATAAACCGGATTCCCCAACCGCTTGGACAGACTGGGCGAAAGTTCCAGCGGCGATTCGATCGCCACGTCATAGACCCGAGCGGTCAGGATTCGTTCGAGATAATCATCAACATGCTTTGCCATGCGCGAAGAGTATCAAGATTCCGCCCCGCGCGTACAGTCGCGCCTATGTATAATCCAGCCTGAACACAGGTAAAACAATACGAGAGACAGATGACTCAGGACGAAATGAAACAGGCCGTCGCACGCGCGGCGGTCGATTACGTGAAAGGTGGCATCATTGGCGTAGGCACCGGATCCACCGCCAACTACTTTATCGATGAGTTGGCCAAGGTCAAAAGCCGCATCGATGGAGCGGTCGCCAGTTCGGAAGCGACCGCCAGCCGGCTGAAAAGCCACGGCATCCAGGTCATCGACCTGAACAGCGCAGGCGAACTTGACGTGTATGTCGATGGCGCGGACGAGATCACCCGGCACTTCCACATGATCAAGGGCGGAGGCGGTGCGCTGACGCGAGAAAAAATCGTCGCGGCCTGCGCCAGAATCTTTGTCTGCGTGGCGGATCAGTCCAAGCTGGTGGATGTGCTGGGCAAGTTTCCCTTGCCCGTCGAGGTCATTCCGATGGCGCGCAGCTTTGTCGCGCGCGAACTGGTCAAACTGGGGGGGCAACCCAAACTGCGCGAGGGGTTTATGACGGATAACGGCAACCTCATCCTTGATGTGCATGGCCTGTCCATTGTCGACCCCCCTGCACTGGAAACCACCATCAACCAGATTACCGGAGTTGTCACGAACGGCCTGTTCGCCCGCCGTGGCGCGAATGTCCTGCTACTTGGCACGGACAGCGGCGTGACAACTTATCAATGAACTTAGGGCACCTCTGATCAATTCCCACATGGCCGCGTGCTTGGTTTTCGGAATGAAATGCAAGGCGCACGACGAAGCTCGTATCCGTTGATACGCACCAAGCACTGCGGCAAAA
>CAZVBY010000042.1:0-14622 GCA_964625895.1 uncultured Thiobacillus sp. | reverse complement strand
CCGCGCTTGAGTTCAAGTTCGATTTCGCAGATCGGCTCGCACGCCCTGCCCGGCGTTCCGCCCGGCGCGGCGCACACCTCGCCCCGGTCGAGCGCCACTTCGATCTCGGCCCCGCCGCGCCCCTTCACATGCCAGGCCATGCGCTCAAAGCGCGTGTCGAACACCGGCAGCAGGCGTGCCCGCCATGCGGCCGGCACCAGGGCCTGCGCCTCGGGCGGAAAGCGGCTCCAGTCGGGCTCGCCACGTGTAACCGACATTTCGAATTCGATCCGACTCGACAGCCCCCCCTGGCGTTCGCCCCTGGTTTTGAGCGTTTGCACCCAGCGCCGGCCCACCCGGCGCACACGCACAGCGACGCCGGCCGCACTCAAGTCGAAATCCGGCGTGTCGAAGTACCGGGTATACAGCATCTGGCGTTCTGGCTCAACGCGCCGGCGCGCCATCCGCGCGAGAAAGTCCGCCACCCGCCCGGGCGGCAGCGTCAGCTTGAGTTCGATTTCGCGTGGGAGCGTATCTGTAATCATTCGTTACATTCGCGTAGTCAACACCGAATTAAGGAACCTCTGATCAATTCCTCCATGAGCCGGGTTGCAGCTGGATTTTGCTGTCTGGCGCGAAGCCGTGCGAAGGCGCCCGTGAAGCGCGGGCGGAACCCGTTCATGGGATCGGCCAGCGTCGGGCGCGAAGTGTGCCGCACCAGCGTATCACGTGCCTGCGCTACCCGCAAAGGCCGGCGGTACAAAGTGGTTTCCGTTTATAACCTGCAAAACCTGCGCTCATGCGCCTTCGCATGAAATTCCGGACCGGACTGGTGTGTTGAGCGATAACAAACTCGTAAACAGGCGCCTCGGTTTGGTCGGCGGTAGAACGGCCGTAACACGGATACGTTGCCGTGAAAACTCGTAACGAGCAGTTCCTTTTGGGTTTGCCGATAACCCTCATCCGTAACAAATTCGTAACCGCGGCCGGTTTACTCGCGAAACCAGCCGTTTTATAGCTGGCGAATAATTATTCGTTTTCAATAATTAGCAATAATCCTAAAAATCGCAGTTGACCGCTCTTTGCTGTAACGAATCCCGCATGGATGTTGGATTTCCTGTCTTCGATCGCCGTCACCCTTTGGGTGAACGCGCTACGCACTCGATTGCACGGTTTTCTGGCCATCCGAACTGCGTTGCTCTTCGTTGCAGGGAGCGGCCATGCGCCTCATCGCGCCTTGCCGGACGGCCAGAAAACCGCACACTCGAATGTGTCCAACTGCGGTTTCTAGGATAATTCAGGAAGCAGTTGGTCTGTTGCAACGCTTCTGGCAACGGATCGCGCCTGGTTTTCATCAAGCAGAAATACAATACTTATTGCGTATTTAGGCAAATATTACGGAATTACGCTAAGTATTCGCCAATATTTACCTAAATGGGCAAATCGATAGCACCGAAATTTTCATCCGATTGAAACTTATCTATATAAGCAAAACACCTATAATTCGTAGATGAATAGCCATTAGTATTGCTTAAATTGGCAAAGAAACCGCTCACCCACTCTGGTCTGTTGGCGGACCTGCTCGGCCAAATCGTGGCTGCCGGCAAGGCGCAGAACATGACCGCTGCAGACATCGCCATCCGTGCAGGCCTGGCGCCGCAGACGATTTCCCGAATGAAGGCCCGCCAAAGCGGAGACTTCGGTGCGGTGGAAAACATGGCCGCTGTGGTCGGGCTCAAATTGACGCTGGCTGACAAAGCCAGCAAAGCAGGCCGCATTGCGGCCGGCGCTTTCTTCGACGACTGATCATGGCCCGGGTATTCAATAACACCATCTGGTCACGCCGTGCTGATCACACGCCGATCAAGATGGGCGACCTGACCGTCACCCAGGAGCGGACCCTGTTTGTCTATACAGACGACTATCTCGAAAGCGGGCTGCCCGGGATGGCGTTGCTGGCGTCGCCGGAAGCATGGGGTGACCAGCCTGTCGAGTTCAAGACCCGAGAGGGTTTTCCCGTGCACCCGCGCCTGATGTCCATCATTCCAGGGGAAGGTCGGCGCAACATCCAGCGAAGGGTGTTCGCGAAGATGCTGGAAAAGATGGGCAAGCCGACCACCCCTGGCTTTGAAACAGACTGGGAGATGGCGTTGATGGCCGGCGCGAACACCATCGGCCACCTGGCACTGTTCAGGGACGACATCCAGGCCATGCAATGGTTCGAGCGTCCATTGAACACGGATGTCGTGGGTAGCCGCTCCAAATTCTGGAGGGCGCTTCGCGAAGATATTTCCCTGGACCAGACGGCTTTCGATCCGGATGTGATCAGGGACTATCTCGGGCCGACGCCAACAGCAGGCGGGATGATCCCCAAGCTTCTGGTGTCCATCATGGATCCGGGCAAAGGCCAGTGGGATGGCGGCATCACCCGCCCAGGCACGCCAGATCGGCTCGATGTGATTCTGAAGATCGAACCTGCCGAATATCGTGACGTGTTGACGCTGGAAAAGCTCTGTCTCGATCTGCATGAGCGCGCGGGTTTCGAGGTGCCACGGAGCTGGCTGCGCGAGATCGACGGCTTGAAGGTGCTCGCTGTCGAGCGCTTTGACCGGGGGCCGAATGGCGCTTTGCTTCCGCAGGAAACGTTTCGGTCGGTGATCGCCACCGGTGACCGGAACTTCATTTCGAACGACGATGTGGAGATGGATACACTGCCATCGTATCTGGAAAGACTCGGGCAAGTTTGCGACCTTGATGTGGCCGCCGCCAAAAAGGAGTTCTATCGGCGCTACCTGATGGCCATGTTGACGGGCAATGGCGACATGCACCTCGAGAACGTCTCGTTCCTCGGCGGCAACCATGGCACGACGCTTTCGCCTGTCTATGATCCTGCCCCGATGCGAGCCTGGCCTCAGCACGATACGCGTTCGGCCATTCCGGTCGACTTTGGCGAGGGGGAACACTGGCCGAAAGCGATCCAGCGGCTCGGAATTGCCTACGGATACACACCCTTGGGCTGGCGCGAGCTGGTCGAGCGCGCGCTGGCCGATACAGCCAGCTATCTGGATGAGCTCATGGCCTTGCCGATCGACCAGCCCAGGAAGGACAGGCTCGCGGCTATCGTGCCGGCCATGAGGAAGGAAATGCTGGATTTGCTTGATTCTGGGCTGAAAAAGTCCGGGTAAGCGTGGATTTGGGGCGGTCCCGGCTGGCACACGACGTCCCCTAGGACTGCAGTTAGGCTCGCCTCGGATTAAACGTTCTGGGAAAAACCACCGGGCTGGTTGGATCCGCGAGGCGGTAGAGATGGGCCGGCCGATTCGGTCCTTCGCGCATTTTGTCGCCCGCAGGCGTCACCAGCTCCGACGACAGCACATCTGCCTGCTTCAGTGCGCCGCTTAAACGTTTACGAATTTATTCTCAGCAAACACAGGTGATATATCCGGGCTAGAATTATTCCACCGTGACAGATTTGGCAAGATTGCGCGGCTTGTCCACGTCCGTGCCTTTTTGCAGCGCGGCGTGATAAGACAGAAGCTGTAGGGGCAGCGTATGCAAAATTGGCGACAGCGGCCCTGCGTGGCTGCCCAACTGAATGACATGCAACCCCTCGTCTTCGCGGATATGGGTGTCGATATCCGCGAAGACGTATAACTCGCCACCGCGTGCACGGACTTCCTGAAGATTGGATTTGAGCTTGTCGAGCAGCAGGTCATTGGGGGCGACCGCCACCACCGGCATGTCCTTGTCCACCAGCGCCAGCGGGCCATGCTTGAGCTCACCCGCCGGATAGGCCTCGGCATGGATGTAGGAAATTTCCTTGAGTTTGAGCGCGCCTTCCAGTGCGATCGGATAATGCTGCCCGCGGCCCAGGAACAGGGCGTGATGCTTGTTGGCGAAGCGCCGGGCCCATTCTTCCACCGCCGGCTCCAGCTTGAGCACTTCCTGCGCCTGTAGCGGCAACTGGCGCAAGGCCTGAAGATAGGCGTTTTCCTGATCGGATGTGAGCCGCCCGTTCAATTTCGCCAGCACGAGCGTCAACAGGAACAGCCCCGCCAATTGGGTCGTGAAGGCCTTGGTCGAAGCGACGCCGATTTCCGGGCCGGCGCGCGTCAGGAATTTGAGCTTGCTCGCACGCGTCAGCGACGATTCCGGCACGTTGCAGATGGTGAGCGTGTGTGCATGGCCTAATTTGATGGCGTGCTGCAAGGCCGCCAGCGTATCGGCGGTTTCGCCGGACTGGGAAATCGTCACCACCAGCGCATCGGGATTGGGAATACTGTCGCGGTAACGATATTCGCTGGCGATTTCCACATTGGCGGGGATGCCGGCAATGGACTCCAGCCAGTAACCGGCAACGCGCCCCGCATGATAGCTGGTGCCGCAGGCCAGGATGGTGACGGCCTTGACCTTCGCCAGCACCGCTTCGGCCTCCGGCCCGAACAAGGCCGGCGTGAGCGAGCCGCCGATGACGGCATTTTGCAGGGTATCGGCCAGCGCGCGCGGCTGCTCGTGAATTTCCTTTTGCATGTAGTGGCGGTAATGGCCCAGCTCGGCCATGTCCGCCGTCAGTTCGGACACGTGCACATGGCGCGTGATTTCCTCGCCTGACTGGTTATAAATGGCGGCACGCAACAGGCCAAGATCGGCGATGTCGCCATCTTCCAGGTAAATCAGTCTTTGCGTCACTGGCAGCAGCGCCGACGCATCGGAAGCGATGAAATGCTCCTCGATGCCCAGCCCGATGATCAGCGGGCTGCCCTTGCGCGCGCAAACGAGTTGGTGTGGCGAATCCTTGGCGATGACGCCAATGGCATAGGCACCGTGCAGTTCCGCTGTGGCCTGGCGGACGGCTTCCAGCAGATTCTTGTTCTGATGGTAATAGTGGTGCACCAGATGGACGATGACTTCCGTATCGGTTTCGGATTCGAAGCGGTAGCCCAGATTCTTGAGTTTTTCACGCAGCGCTTCGTGGTTCTCGATAATGCCGTTGTGCACGACGGCCACTTCGTCGCGGCTGATGTGCGGATGCGCGTTATATTCGGTCGGCGCGCCATGTGTGGCCCAGCGGGTGTGCGCAATACCCAGATGACCGTGGACGCCGGATGCCCGGGTGGTTTCCGCCAACGTGGCAACACGCCCCACGCTGCGCATCCGTTCTAGGCCGCCATTGACGGTAACCAGCCCTGCCGAGTCATAGCCGCGATATTCCAGCCTGCGCAAACCTTCCAACAAAATCGGCACCACATTGCGCTGCGCCACCGCGCCAACGATTCCACACATGCTCAGTTATCCTTTTTCTGCTTGACCGGCCGTTTCCAGCCGGCAATCGTGACCTGCTTGCCGCGCGCCAGCGTCAACTCGCCGGCCGGCGCATCCTTGGTGATCACCGAACCCGCGCCGATGGTCGCGCCATCCCCAATGCCGACTGGCGCCACCAGCGCCGAATTGGAGCCGATGAAGGCATTCTCGCCGATGATCGTCTTGTGTTTGTGGGCGCCATCGTAATTGCAGGTAATCGTGCCGGCGCCGATATTGGTCCTGGCGCCAATCTCGGCATCGCCAACATAAGAAAGGTGATTGACTTTGGCGCCCGGGTCCACGCGGCTGTTCTTGATCTCGACGAAATTGCCGACATGCGTCTCGCGCGCAAGCCGGGTGCCGGGCCGCGTTCGCGTGAACGGCCCGATGCGGGCTTCCTCGCCAATTTCCGTCTCCGCCAGATGCGAAAAGGCGTCGATTTGCGTACCGGCAGCCACCCGCACGTTTTTCAGCACACAGTAAGGTCCCACCGAAACGCGGTCGCCCAAATCGACGCGCCCTTCGAACACGCAGCCGATATCGATGGTCACATCCCGGCCACAATGCAGTTCGCCGCGCACGTCGATGCGCCCGGGGTCAGCCAAGGTGACGCCCGAATCCAGCAGCTCTCCGGCAATGCCGCGCTGATGGATACGCTCCAGTTCCGCCAATTGCAGCTTGCTGTTGACGCCCAGCACCTCCCATTCATCCGCCGGATGGCTGGTCAGCACCTCCACGCCGTCGGCCACCGCCATGGCAATGATGTCGGTCAGGTAATACTCTCCCTGCGCGTTGTTGCTTTTCAGGTTGCCCAGCCAGGTTTCCAGTTTTGCCGTCGGCAGCGCCAGAATGCCGGTGTTCACCTCACGAATCTCACGTTCAATCTCGCTGGCATCCTTGTGTTCGACAATGCGGACAACCCGACCCTGCTCACGCACGATGCGCCCATAGCCTGCGGGGTCATGCAGCATCACTGTCAGCAGGCCCACCGCGCCCGAGCGCGCCGCCGTCACCAGGGGCTTCAACGTGTCCGGCCGGGTCAACGGCACGTCGCCATACAACACCAGCGTCACGCCGCTCACATCCAGATGCGGCATCGCCTGTTGCACGGCGTGGCCCGTGCCCAATTGTTCCGCCTGCAACACGAATGTCAGCTTCTCGTCATGCAACGTCTTCGGCACCACATCGCCGCCAAAACCGTACACCACGCAGATTTTCCCACCGCCGATCACGTGGGCCGTGTCGATCACGTGCGACACCAGCGGACGACCCGCCAGCGGATGCAGCACCTTGGGCAGATCGGAACGCATGCGGGTGCCTTTGCCCGCAGCCAGGATCACAATATCTAGAGGGGATTGACTCATGGTTGCGCGTGTCTTGACGCAGTGTTTGTCTAGGGAATGGTGCAAAATGCAGGCCAAGTATAAACAATGCACCGACTTCCAGTCATGCCGACTCGCCAATTTGAGCCTTCGCCCGTTTCTGCCTCTGACGATGTCGTCTGGCCTGCCCTGGCGAACCCGCAGGGAACGGCCATCCTGTCCTTGTTGTACCAACTGGGACAAAGCCAGTGGCAAGACGCCAGGCAGATCGAATCCTTGCAGCTTGAACAGTTGAACCCCTTGCTGGAGCATGCCTGGGCGCACGTTCCCTGGCACCGTGGCCGACTGTCTGATGCGGGGTGGATGCCTGGCATCGCCCTGACCAGGGCGGCTTTTTCCGCCCTGCCCATCATGACGCGCGCCGATATCCAGAAAAACGGGGAAGCGCTTTATGCAAACGCTCTGCCCAAGGCGCATGGTCGAATTCTTGTGGGCCGGACTTCGGGGTCGACAGGCCAGCCCATGCAATTTTTGTCGACCGAACTCAATAGCCTGTTCTGGGATGCGTTCACCTTGCGCGAAAGTCTCTGGCACAAAAGAGATTTCACGCAACCACTGGCTGTGATTCGCCCCGGGGTCAAGGCAGAATCCCATGCCGGCTGGGGAAGACCTTTCAATGCGTATCACACCGGCAATTTTGAACAAATACCGATTGATACGCCGCTGTCTGAGCAAATCTCCTGGCTAATCCGGAATCAGCCAGGCTATTTGTTATCCACCCCCAACCATCTGGCGACGCTTGCCGAAGGCTTTCGTTCGCGTGGCAAAATCTTGCCATCTTTACAGCAGCTGCGCACCTTTGGCGTAACGGTCGAACCCAGGATTCGTGAGCTTTGCCGGTCTGTTTTCGGCGTGGAAATCGCGGACATGTACAGCACGACGGAATGCGGCTATCTGGCCTTCCAGTGCCCGGAGTCCGGCCACTTTCATGTGCAGGCCGAAAGCGCGCTCGTGGAAGTGTTAAGGGAAGACGGCATGGCGTGCGCGCCCGGCGAAACCGGCAGGGTCGTTGTCACCGCGCTGCACAATTTTGCCATGCCGCTCATCCGCTATGATTTGGGTGACTTTGCCGAGGTTGGCGCAACCTGCTCATGCGGACGCGGCCTGCCCGTGCTCAATCGCATTGTCGGCCGAGTGCGCAACCGTGCGAGACATCCCGATGGCCAGCTATTCTGGCCGTCACTTGCTTCACTGACGTTCTTTTTCGATTTGCCGGTACGCCAGTGGCAGATCATTCAGGACCGCAACGACCATCTGACCGTGCGACTCGCCGTTTTCCGCCCGCTGGACACCGGCGAAGAAAGCCGAATCGCTGCCGAACTGGCTCAGGCCTTTGGCTGGAGTTTTCCGGTTTCGTTCGAATATCTGAATGAATTTCCGCTTCCCGCCAATGGCAAATTCGAGGATTTCATCTCGCTGGTGACATCATGAAGCCTGGCCTGATCCGTTCCGAAACGCCGGGGATTGTCTGGCCTGCGCTGCCTGGGCCTCTACCCGCATTGCTTTTGTCGATTCTGCATCAGCTCGATACCAGCCAATGGTGGCCAGCCAGCGTGCTGGCGGCACAACAATTCCAGCAGATGGAACGCCTGCTGGCTTGGTCCTGGCGCACCTTGCCGTTTTACCGCGCACGGCTGAAAGTAGCCGGATGGCAGCCCGGCCAGCCGCTGGACGCACAAAACTTCGCCCAACTCCCGGTATTGACCCGCGCCGAAGTTCAAGACCTTGGCCCAGAACTCTACGCGGATGGACTCGCCGATGAGCATGGCGGCTACCGTGACAGCGCCACTTCCGGTTCCAGCGGCAAGCCGCTCGCTTTTCGCCTGAGCCGGCTGTTCGATCAGATGTGGACGGCCGTCAATTTGCGCGGCTATGCCTGGCACCAGATCGATCCGGGGAAAAAAATGGCTTACATCCGCGCCCATCAATCCCGCGAGGCGTTGTCGCAATGGCTTGAACCGTTAAGCTTCACCCATGTCACCGGCCCTGCGGCAACGCTGGACATCCGCGCCCCGCTGCCAGAACAAGCCGAGTGGCTAAGGGAAACCAAACCCGATTACCTGTTTACCGGCCCCAGCAATCTGCGTTATCTCACCGAGTATCTGCTCGCCCGTGGAGAAACCCTGCCCGGGCTGTCATGCATCCGCACGGTTGGCGAATCTCTCACCGATGCCACCCGGGAAACAGCGCGGCGGGTATTTGACTCCACCGTCAAGGATATCTATGGCACTTCGGAGGCCGGGACGATTGCCATCGAGTGTGGCGCATCCAGCCTGTATCACATCCAGTCAGAGAGTGTTTTTGTCGAAATCCTGCGTGAAGATGGTTCCAACTGTGCGCCGGGTGAAACTGGCAGGGTGGTCATCACCCCATTGCACAATTTCGCCATGCCGCTGATACGTTACGAAATTGGCGATTATGCGGAAGTGGGAGAACCCTGCCCCTGCGGCCGCGGTTTGCCGACGTTCAAGCGGATTCTCGGCCGCGTGCGCAACCGCTTCCTCACGCCACACGGCTGGCAATGGCCGGTGTGGAAAAGAAGCGCCTGGGCAAGCGCCTTTGGCATACGCCAGATTCAGGTCGTCCAGCACGCGCTGAACGATATCGAGCTTCGGCTCTTTGCGCCCGCCGGGCTGAGCGCCGACCAGGTCGACACGGTCATTGCCGAAACGCACGCGTGTATCGGTTACGACGCACCGGTTCGGTTGAGCTTTCTCGATCAGGCCACCCAATCCGGCAATGGCAAGTTCGAGGATTTCATCAGCCGTCTGGATGTCTGAACAGCTCATACAGCGGATACCACGCATACCATGACCTTCCGCTCAGCTGGATGCGCGCATATTCGAAACCGGCCCGCGCCAGCAAGGCTTCCCACTCCGCCCTGGGCAGCAGGCTGTTCTGGCCGCCAAAGTAGTAGCGCAGAATGATCCCGTGCTCCCAGGCGGTTATTTTGCCGATCTCTCGCCAGCGCCCGTATAGCTGGAACACACGGGCATTGTCCAGCAGACGACCGGTCGCATCGTAAGCTTCGTCCAGCACGCCGAACAGCCGCATGGCCAGGCCAAATCCGGCTTCCTCCAGACGGCCTTCGCGGAAAGCCTGCAACAAGTTTTCGGCCCGCCAGTGCGCCAATGGCGTGTCCGGCAGCAAGGCCTGACGGAAAACCATCCGGCCACCCGGCCGCAAACAGCGATTGAGCCCTTCCAGCATTTCCTGATGCGCGGGAACGGAGCTAAGGTTGCCAAACACGCCGTCCCCCAGAATGACATCTACCGTGTTCTCCAGCCCGCGCGGCAATTCCCGCCAGTCGATTTCCCGCAAGGTTTCCCGATCGGCGAGTTCAACCGGAACCCAGTCGCGGTATAGCTCAATGGCCTGGGCATTACGGTCTGCCGCGATCACGCGCCAACCGTTGTCGAGCAAGGCCGTTCGCAGCTCGGGCGTCATGCCCAGCACCAGCGCCATCCCGGGAACGGGCGGCAACGCGGCAAGATAGGCATCCACCTCGGCCTCGTCCGGAGCGCCCGCAAGGAAGCGCTTACGGCCCGTCCAATCGGTAATGCGGCTTTTCAGCGTCGGCTTGTCCCAGTATTCCATTACACTTTCGCCATGTCAGATCGTTCTTCCAAACAGTCCATCATCGAAGCACTTTCCCGCGATGATTTCCGCACACACCCGGACAGCCCCGATTTTATGGCCAATGCCTTTGACCGGGTAGGCGAACCGCTTAATCTACTGAGTGACAGCCAGACCTGGTTCCAGCACATCTACCTGACGCATCAAGGCAGCGAAGCGCCCGGCCATGCGCTGGTGCTGGGCGTCACGCCATGGCTGGGCAAATTGGCTGCACAACAGCATCAACACGTCTGGATGGCGGACCGCAGTGCAGCAATGCTTGCCTGGGCCAAGACACAGCTTTCTCCTGCCCCGGCAAACTGCCAGTTCCTGGAAGCCGATTGGCTGCGTGTTGCAACACCGCCATTGAGCACGGTCCTGGGCGACAACAGCCTTGCCTTCGTGCCTTATCCGGAAGGATGGGAAGCATTGTGCAACCGCTTTCATCAAGCCTGCCTGCCAGGGGCGCGTCTGTACCTGCGCTTTTTTTCCGTACCCGAAAAATTCCAGCCCGCCAGTACGGCGGATTTGGTCTTGGAAGCGCTGCGGCACGAAAAAATCAACTACACCGCCTTTCGCGCAGCCTACCTGTTCTCTCACTGGAATGCGCAAACCCGTGCGATTGACACAGCGCTTGCCCTGCAACGCTTTGAACAAGAGCTCGAAGCCTTCATTCCGCTGGCGGAAAAATTTGGCCTTCCCGCGGACAATGATCTGGTCACGCTGCGCAAATACGCCGGGACCGGGATTTCACTTTATGCGCCCTCACAGGCTGAAATCACTCAATTGCTCGGCAGGCATTTCCGCATACTTGAAATCGCCTTTGCTCCAACCGAGATGCGCTCGCATTTCCCGCTGTTTGTTCTTGAAAAAGACGGGGCTTGATTTCGGCCATGACCCTGTCCGGGTTACCGGCTGAGGATCACCTCGGCGGCAGCACTTGATAGCCGGCCGGGATGGTAAAGGTTTCCGCCGGGATGTCCTGCCGGGAAAAATCGGCGATGACAACGGCCAGGCGGGCGGGCATGCGTTTCGCCAGATTGGCCATGGGGCCGCTGCCTTCATAGGTGGCCTCTGCCTCACCGGCACATGGCAGGCCTTTTGGCGCGAGCTTGCGGATGAGTTCGCTGATGACTTGCACTTGCGCGGGCGAGACTTTGGCCAACGCGGGCACGCCTAGAAAGAATTGCGGTTTTTTCGCAAGCTTGACGAGTTCTTTAACTTCGGCCTGCTCCTTGACGCCTCTTGCCAACCAGATTTTTCCTTCGAAATGAAACAGGGTTTCTTCGTTACCCAGTCGGGCAGGCAGGCTTGCCTTGATGAGGTGCTCTTCGCATTTCCAGTGGCGCAAGGGGCGACTGTTGCCCGTGGGATCAACGCTGATTTTCAAGCCGCCCAGAGACGCGCTCTGGTTGGCCGCGGTTTGAATCGCGCCAAGGTCATGCAGCTCCGCCGTGCGCAGGGTCTGGTCTATGATCACCGCCTGGCGCTTGCCGAGGTCGAATAGATGCGTATAGGCGCGGCCGCGGTCGGTGAAATCCCGCCGGATCAGTGATTTCTCGATCCAGATTTGCTCGGGGCTGGACAGCGGCATATTGGCCGTGCCGACGACGCTGTGGCCGGTCAGGACAAGGCCCGCCGACGAGGGGGTGGCAAAAAAACAGGAGAGCAGCAGGAAAGTCAGGTGTTTCTTCATTTTGGCAGATCGATGTTTTCCGCTTCGGCAGGATTGAGACGCTGGTAAATCCGCATCAGCGGCTTGGGCGCCCACCAGTTAAGCCAGCCCATCAGCCTCAAGGTGGATGGCACCAGCAGCATACGCACGAGTGTGGCATCCACCAGCACGGAGAGCAACAACCCAAGACCGATGGCCTTGATGAAAACGACTTCGCCCATGGCAAAAGCGCCCAGCACGACACCGATGAGCAAGGCGGCATTGGTAATGATGGGGCCGCTTTTCTGCATGCCCGTGGAAACGGAACGGATATTGTCGCCATGCGTGGCGTCGCACATTTCCTTGACGCGCGAGAGCAGGAAAACTTCGTAGTCAATCGACAGACCGAAAGCGCTGGCAAAAATCAGCACCAGAATCGTGCCGTCGAGCGCACCTTGCGGCGTGAAATTAAATAACCCGGAAAGATTGCCTTCCTGAATCACCCAGACCAGCGCACCGAACGTGGCGGAAAGCGACAAGAGATTGGTGACCACTACCTTGAGCGGCACCAGCAGGCTGCCCAGCATCAGGAACAGCAACACGAATATCACCAGAACGATGGCAACAAAGACTTTTGGGATGTTGTCGCGCAGGGTATCCAGGTAATCCAGATGAAAGGCGCTGAACCCGCCAGCCTGCATCGATTTCAGACCCTTGGGCAATGGCAGGGCGCGAATTTGCCCGACCAGTTCGCGGGCTTGAAGCGAGGTCGGGTCAAAATCGAAATGGACCATCATCAGCGTATGCCGTCCACGCGAGAAATGTTCGAGCGCGGCGGCTGCCTGGGGAAACTGCTGTGGGTTTTGATAAAGCAGCTGGTAATCGGAAAGACGCAATGCGGGATCAAGACTCATCAGCCCGGTGACACGTTCCACACCCGTCAGTGTTTCGATCTTGCGCGTCAGTTGATAAAGCGCTGATTGGGTTTGCGCGTTATCAAGTGAATCGCCGCTTTCCACCACCAGCAGGATGGGCGCGAGTTCATTGGCGGCAAAACGGGTTTCCAGGGTTTCCTGCACTTGACGGCTGGCGGCGGAGGGGGGAAGCGAACGGCTGTCCGCCGGACCGACCTGGATGTCCTTGACCGGCAGACCCATGATCAACAACACCGCCAGCGAGAACAGCAAGACCTTGCGCGCATGGCGCATGACGAAATGGCTGAAGCGATACCAGCGGCCCTGGCTGCCTAAATTGGCGGAAAGCGCGGGCAGGAAGGGCGGCACCAGACGGTTGACACGATGGCCGAGCAGATAAAGCAAAGCCGGGAGCAGCAATATGGTGACAAACATGGCGGAAGCGACGGAAATCCCGCCCGCCAGGCCCATGTTATGAAAAAATCGCTGCGGCAGCAGAAACAGGCAAAACAGGCTGGCGGCCACCGTCAGCCCGCTGAACATCAACGTCCGTCCTGCACGGCCGACGGTGATTGCGAGTGCCTGTTCCACTGTTTTCCCCAGCGCCAACTCCTCGCGAAATCGCGACACCATGAACAGGCTGTAATCGACTGCCAGGCCCAGCCCGAGCATGGATACGACGTTGGGTGCATAGACATTGATGTCGGTAAACTGCGCAGCCGCCTTCAGCCAGGCCATGCTGCACGCGATGGTCACTGCGCCGACGATCAACGGCAGTGTCGCCGCCACGGCAGAGCGGAACACCCAGAGCAGCAGCACGGCCAGCAGGATAAAGCTGACCCCCTCTGCCTGTCTGAGATCCCGGTCAAGCTGCTCGCGCACATCAACATAGATGGCCAGTTCACCGCCCAGTTTGACTTCGACGCCACGCTGCGCAAAATCCGCACGCAAGGCCCTGTAAGCCGCCACGCCCTCGTCCTGGCCCCGCCGCAGATTGATGATGGCGTAAGTCAGCGTGCCGTCGCTTGATTTCAGCCGTTGGTTGGCAGTGGAGTAATAGGTATGGATGCCGCTGATTTCCGGCCGGGCGTAGAGCGGTGTCAACGCCGCTTCCACGTTTTGGCGATAAGCGGGATCATCGACTTGAACGGGTCCGCCCGGTCGCGGCGCAAACAAGGCAATGATGGCGGTTTCATCCTTGCCCAGCGCATCACGCATCAAGGACTCCGCTTTGGCCGACCCGCTAGCAGGCGCGTGCCAACCCGGGTTCAGCGTCAGGTTTTGCCCAATGCCCAGTCCATACCAGACACTCAGCAAAGTCCAGATGCCAATCAACGCGACCAGACTCCACGGACGTCGACTGGCCAGCCTGGCAATCAATGAAAAAATGCGTCGCTCCCTATTGTTGGAACTGCCCTGTCGCGAATGAGCAAAGGCATGGTCAGGCAACATAATTTGCTGCCGCTTGTGCGCATTTTATTGCATTCGCTGTATTAACAGGGTGTCGAAATACGACGGTGGCGGCCATCTGCTGCGTTGCGGCCGCACGGCTTGCATTTGCCCATCCTCGCGACGTTTTCAACACGCTGCTAACGGCTTTTCTCATCTATTGCGAGGCAATTGCTTCCTGATTTACCGCATTAAATGAAAAAAGCAGCCGGAGCTGCTTTTTTAAGTCGCTGTGGAAATCCTTGTCAGACTTTCTTGCGCAGTTTCTGGATTGCGGCAAGCTGCGCCACGGCTTCGGCCAGTTCGGCCTGGGCTTGCGCCAGATCCA
>CAZVBY010000041.1:0-14804 GCA_964625895.1 uncultured Thiobacillus sp. | reverse complement strand
CGGCGATTCACTTTCAAAAATCGCCAAGCGCGAGTACGGCAACGCCAATGACTGGCGGAAAATTTTTGAGGCCAATCAGGACATCATCAAGAATCCGGACAAGATCTTTCCTGGACAGGAAATCAGGATTCCGCTGTAACTCACTCTTAAGGCAAAGGAAAACTCATGAAAATCTTGACGCAAATTTCTGTTGCGGCATGCGCGGCTGCATTGGTCTTTTCAGTCAGCGCCTGCAAGAAGAAGGAAGAAACGGCTGCCATCCCCACGCCTGCCCCCGCCGCAGCGCCTGCCGCGCCCGATGTGATCAACGTTCCCGTATCGGTCAAGCAGGTCACGCTTTCCAGCAAGATCGACGAAGCCACCAAACAGGCCGCCATGGCCATGAACAGCTTTGCCGCCAATGACACGATCTATGCGGTCGTAGACACGATTGGCTCGGGCAAGACCGCCATCAAGGCGCTTTGGACTTATCACAAGGGCGACAAGACCGCGCAGGTCAACGAAACCGTGCAAGAAATCGACGCCGCCGGCCCGGCCAGCACCGAATTCCACATCAGCAAGCCGAGCGGCTGGCCTGTTGGCGATTATCAGGTCGAGGTGTTCATTAACGGAACGTCGGCCAGCGTGCAGAAGTTCACCGTCAAATAATTTTGGTTCTTCAAGATTTTGTGTGGTAATACATTCACTTTCATAATGCCCGCGATGCTACCCCTCTCCCAGCGGGAGAGGGTGGCGAAGCCGGGTGAGGGAGAAATGCTGGATATTCCACTAACATTTGGCGCTTCATCCAGTTCTCCCTCACCCCTGCCCCTCTCCCGCTGGGAGAGGGGTTCAAACAAAAGCTGGATAAACCAATAATTTGGCAACAGGTACAAATTGATTATTTAAACCGGACTGCTCACCCGCATGTGGTGAGCGTCTTTAATGGAGAAACGCATGGGCATCATCTGGACCATCGTGCTTGGATTCGTCATCGGCGTCATCGCAAAATTCATCACTCCCGGCAAGGAGAACATGGGGTTCATGATGACCATCGGACTGGGCATTGCCGGATCATTTCTCGCCGGCGCCATCGGCCAGTTTCTGGGCTGGTATCAGGCGGGTGAAGGCGCGGGATTCATCGCATCGGTCATTGCCGCCGTGCTGATACTGGTCATTTACGGAAAATTCAAGGCCAGCCAGGCCGGCACCAGCGTCAACAAATCTTGAGCTTAGAGCCTATTTCAGTAGGCAGCATGGATCACGCGCTCGGGTTCCCACATCGCAAATCATCCGGCTCCAGCGGAAACGGCTTGCAATTTGATGACATCGAACAGGTTCGTGCAGTCTGCCGGCAAATGATCCGCCGCCGCGCCCTGCTCTCCGCGGCGGCTTCTTTCGTCCCGATCCCTGGCGCGGGACTCATCACCGACACGGCCGTGCTGGTCAGTCTGATTGACGACATCAACGAGAAATTCGGCCTGGACAAGCAGGCCATCAAGGAACTTGAACCCGCCAAAAAGGCGCTGGCCTACCAGCTCATGACACGCGCCGGCGGCATGCTCGCCGCACGGTTTTCCACTTCGCGCCTGCTTGGGTTGATACTACAACGCGCCGGCCTGCGTCTGGGGGTCGTCGAAGCCACCCGCTACGCGCCCATCGTCGGCCAGGCCATCTCGGCGGGCTTTGCCTATTTCATTCTCACCCACATCGCACGCCGCCACGTTGAGCAGTGCATGCAAGTTACAAGCGAACTGAACAACAGTCAGCAATCCGATTTCACGCAGGCTTGAATACGATCTTCACCACATCGCGGTAATGCCTGGCGAAGTGGATGGTGATGCCCTTGCGGATGTAATCCGGCAGTTTCTCGAAATCACGCTGGTTTTCTTCAGGCAGGATCAATTCCATGATGCCGGCGCGACGCGCGGCGATGACCTTCTCACGGATTCCTCCCACGGGCAGTACCTGCCCTGTCAATGACAGCTCGCCGGTCATGGCCAGCGGTCTCGCCAGTTTTTCATTTCGCGCCAGGCTGAGCAATGCTGTAGCCATGGTCACGCCGGCGCTGGGGCCGTCCTTGGGTGTGGCACCCTCCGGTATGTGAAGGTGCACGAAGCTGGAATCGAAAAACGCCTTGTCAGCCTTGTAGGTCTTGAGGGTGCTGGCGATGTAGCTGTAGGCGATTTCGGCAGACTCGCGCATGACTTCGCCCAGTTTGCCGGTCAGTTTGAAACCGCGATTGAGCGTATGGACGCGCGTGGCTTCCACATCCAGCGTGGTGCCTCCCAGTGACGTCCAGGCCAGGCCAGTCACCACTCCCACCGCGTTTTGCGGTTTTTCCTTGTGGAAAATCGGTTTGTCGAGGTAGGTCTCGATTTCCTTCACGCCTACCTTGATTGGCGTGGCGGTGCCATTGAGGATTTGCACGACAGCCTTGCGCGCAACACGCCCAAGCTGCTTTTCCAGATTGCGCACACCGGCTTCACGCGCATAGCCTTCAATGACATGGCGGATCGCCGAGTCGCTGATCTGCACCTGGCCTTTTTTAAGGCCGGATTTCACCAACACCTTGGGCCACAGGTGATGTTTGGCGATATCGATTTTTTCTTCGGTGATGTAGCCGGATAGCTGAATCACTTCCATGCGGTCCAGCAGCGGGCCGGGAATGGAAAACTGGTTGGCCGTGCAGATGAACAGTGCCTTGGACAGGTCGAACCGCACATCGAGATAGTGGTCGAGAAAGTCCGCATTCTGCTCGGGGTCCAGCACCTCCAGCAGCGCGGAAGCCGGATCGCCCTGATAGCTCGCCCCGATCTTGTCGACTTCGTCCAGCATGATGATGGGGTTGGCGGTGCCGGCTTCTTTCAGCGCCTGGATGAACTTGCCGGGCATGGCGCCGATGTAGGTGCGGCGGTGGCCCTTGATTTCGGCTTCGTCCCGCATGCCACCTAGTGAAAACCGGAAAAACTTGCGCCCCAGCGCTTCGGCAACGGATTTTCCAATGGACGTCTTGCCCACGCCTGGCGGTCCAACCAACAGCAGGATGGAGCCGGACACTTCGCCTTTCATGGCGCCGACTGCCAGAAATTCGATGATGCGATCTTTCACGTCATCCAGCCCGTCATGATCGCGGTCGAGAATCTTGCGCGCGCGCTGCAGGTCGAGCTTGTCTTCCGAGTAGACGCCCCACGGCAGCACGGTCAGCCAGTCCAGGTAGTTACGCGAAACGGTGTATTCGGCCGAGCCGGTCTCGAGCACGGAGAATTTCGCCATTTCCTCGTCGATGCGTTTTCTCGCCGGCTCGGGCAAGGCGATCTTTTTGATCCGCTCGCGGAAGGCTTCCAGCTCGGCTGTCTTGTCGTCCTTGGAAAGCCCCAGTTCCTTCTGGATGGTTTTCAACTGCTCGCGCAGGAAAAAATCGCGCTGCTGCTCGGACATTTTCTCTTCCATGCGCCCACGAATCTGGCTTTGCAGCTTTGCCACGTCCAGTTCTTTTTTCAGCAGCACCAGCACTTTTTCCATGCGGCGCTTGAGGCCCAGCGATTCCAGCACCTCCTGCAATTCCTGCTTGCTCGCCGTGGTCAGGCTGGCGGCAAAATCCGCCAGCGGCGAAGGCTCATTCGGATTGAAACGGTTGAGGAAGAACTTGAGCTCTTCCGAATACAGCGGATTGAGCGGAATCAGGTCCTTGATGGTGTTGATGATGGCCATGGCATAGGCCTTGATCTCTTCCGAATCCGGCTTGCCCGGCTCATTGGGATATTCGACCCGCACCTTATAGGGCGCCTTGTCGGAAATCCATTCGACGATGCGAAAGCGCCTGAGACCCTCGGCGATGAACTGGATCTTGCCTTCGTTTTTTGCCGGATGATGCATGCGCACCACCGTGCCGATGGTCTTGAAGTCGTCGCGCGTGGCGTTGTCCGAGTCCTCCGGCTTGACCAGCACCAGACCGACCATGTGATGTGGGGTATCACCAATCGCCTCGACCGTTTCCAGCCAGGCCGACTCGTTCATGATGAGCGGCAGGGTTTGCGCGGGGAAAAAGGGTTTTTCGGAGAGCGGCAGCAGGTGCAGCTCGGATGGCCAGCGCTCGGCAGGCAGTAGCTTGGGTTCTTCCGGCTGCTGAAGGATTTCGCCTTCTATTGGAGTGTTGTCGTTGGGCATGACTGGTAACGAATTATTATTGGTTCTCTACCAGATTAGGACAGTCTGCTCGATTTCAACCCGGACAGACTGTCAACTGAACGACAGTCCCATTGCTTCTCGCACATCGCGCATGGTCTCGCGCGCCAGTTCCTGCGCCTTTTCGCAGCCGTCGGCAATGATGTTTCTTACCAGATCGGGGTTCTCCTCATACTGCCTGGCGCGGTCGTGAATCGGCGTCAACTCGCGTTGAACCGCGTCAATCACTGGCTGCTTGCATTCGATGCAGCCGATGCCCGCGCTGGTGCAGCCCTTGACCACCCAGTCCTTGATGCCGTCGTCAGAATAGACCTGATGGAATTGCCACACCGGGCATTTTTCCGGATTGCCCGGATCGGTGCGGCGAACGCGGGCGGGATCGGTCGGCATGGTGCGGATTTTCTTTGCCACGCTGTCCAGGTCTTCGCGCAATGCAATGGTGTTGTTGTAGGACTTGGACATTTTCTGCCCGTCCAGTCCCGGCATTTTCGATGCTTCGGTGAGCAGGGCTTCCGGTTCGGCCAGAATCATGCGGCCGCCGCCTTCGAGATAACCGAACAGCCGTTCGCGATCGCCGAGCGACAGATTCTGTGCGTCGTTCAGAAGGGCCTGGCCGGATTCCAGCGCATCTTGCTCGCCCTGTTCCTGATAAGCGGTGCGCATTTCCTGATACAGCTTGGCCTTTTTGCTGCCGAGTTTCTTGATCGCGGCCTGCGCCTTTTCCTCGAAACCCGGCTCGCGGCCGTAAAGATGATTAAAACGCCGGCAGATTTCGCGGGTGAATTCGATGTGCGGCACCTGATCCTCGCCCACCGGCACCTGGTTGGCGCGATAGATCAGGATGTCCGCGCTTTGCAGCAGCGGATAGCCGAGAAAGCCATAGGTCGACAGATCCTTGTCCGAGAGTTTTTCCTGCTGGTCCTTGTAGGTGGGAACGCGCTCCAGCCAGCCCAGCGGCGTCATCATCGACAGCAGCAGATGCAGCTCCGCATGTTCGATCACGCGAGACTGCACGAACAGCGTGGCCTGCGAAGGATCGACGCCAGCCGCCAGCCAGTCCACCACCATGTCCCAGACATTCTGTTCGATATCCTGCGGCGTGTCGTAATGCGTGGTCAGCGCATGCCAGTCGGCGACGAAGAACAGGCACTCGTGCTCATGTTGAAGCTTCAGCCAGTTCTTGAGCACGCCGTGGTAATGGCCAAGATGAAGACGCCCGGTGGGGCGCATGCCGGAAAGGACGCGGTTGACGAACATGATCAGTTAAGCAGAACGGAAATGAGGGAAAGAAGGGTTTGATCCGAGACGCCGGTCAACAGAGTCGCGAAGGTGAAAACCAGACCGATCAGCGGCCACATGAGGGTGCTCAGAATCCCCGTCAGCATCAGCGCGATGAGAATGAAAAACCCGAATGGCTCGACTCGCGCCAGCATGGCCGAGGGGCCGGGCGGCAGCAGGCTGACTGCGATGCGCCCGCCATCCAGCGGCGGGATCGGCAACAGGTTCAGCGCCGCGAGGATGCCGTTGATGAACACGCCCGCCGCGCCCATCAGCATGAGCGGCAAGCCCAGCGTGCCGCCAAGCGTATGGCCAAGCTGAATCATGGCCGACCAGAAAACGGCCATGACCATGTTGGCGCCGGGACCGGCGGCGGCCACCCACAGCATGTCGCGCTTGGGGTGCCTGAGATTGGCAAAATTGACCGGCACCGGCTTGGCCCAGCCAAACAGGAAAGCCGGCCCGCCGGCAAGCTTGCTCATCAGCAATAGAAACAGCGGCAGGCCGATGGTGCCAATCGGGTCGATATGCTTGAGCGGATTGGCGGTCACGCGGCCCATCATCCACGCGGTCTTGTCGCCGAACTTCATGGCGGCAAAACCATGCGCGGCTTCATGCAGGGTAATGGCGAAAATCACCGGAATGGCGAACACGATGATTTTCTGGATGAGGGTCAGTTCCATTCGGGCTTAACTTTCGAAGGGTGATGCATCGCCCTTGCCGTAACGCAGCACGCGCGGCTCGTCGGACATCAGGTCCACCACGGTAGTCGGCGTCAAACTGCATCCGCCGCCGTCAATCACCAGATCGACTTGATGCTCCAGCCGGTCACGGATTTCCCAGGCTTCGTTCAACGGCACATCTTCGCCCGGCAGTTGCAGGGTGGAAGACAGGATGGGTTCGCCAAGCTCGGCCAGCAGCGCCTGCACGATGGGATGATCCGGCACGCGCAGGCCAATGGTGTCATGACGCTTGTGCAACAGCCGCTTCGGCACCTCGCGCGTGCCCTTGAGAATGAAGGTGTAAGGCCCCGGCGTATGCGCCTTGAGCAGGCGGAATTGCGAATTGTTCACCTGCGCGTAACGCCCCAGTTCTGACAGATCGCGGCAGACCAGGGTCAGGTCATGCCCTTCATCCAGCCCACGCACGCGCAGCAGTTTCATCGCTGCTTCCTTGTCGCCAATGTGGCAGCCCAGGGCATAACAGGAATCGGTGGGGTAAACAATGACGCCGCCATCACGCAGGATGGCAACGGCCTGCTGGATGAGTCTTTGCTGAGGATTATCCGGATGGATATTGAAAAATTGGGACATGTTTGCTGGGCGGTTTTGGAGGCCGCCCAATCACTTAATTTCTTGTTGCAATGTCCCAATTATGCCAGATAGGCAGGCATTTCGCCGGCAAGGGTGGAATGCCGCCCAGTTCACGTCCGTGTTCGCCCGGCGCATGAAAATCCGAACCTCGCGAGGACATCAGATCGAAATGGCTGGCCAGTTCCGCAAACAGGCTGTATTGATCTGGCGTGTGGCTGCCCGTGACCACTTCCACGCCCGCCCCGCCCAGCGCCTTGAAATCGCCCAACAACCGACGCATGGCCTTGCCTTTCAGATCGTAGCGCCCGGGATGCGCCAGCACAGCCTGCCCGCTACTCGCATTGATCCAGTGAATCGCGTTTTCCAGCGTGGTCCATTCATGCGGAACATAACCGGGACGGCCATGGACGAGAAACTTCCTGAAGACGGTGCGCACATCCTTGCACACGCCCTGCTCGACCAGATACCGCGCAAAGTGCGTACGGCCAATCAGCTTGGAATTTTCTGCGAATTTTTGGGCGCCTTCGAGCGCACCCGGTATGCCATGCCGCCCCAGTTCCTCGGCAATCCAGACCGCGCGTTCGTATCGGCCCTGCTGGATGCTGGCCAGCCCGGATACAAGCACCGGATGCAATGGGTCGATATTCAGGCCGACAATGTGTAGGGTCGCACCGCTCCAGGACACGGAAATTTCCACGCCGTTTACAAAGCCCATGCCCAATGAAGCCGCCGTCTCCGCAGCCTCGGCAAGACCGCTGACATCATCATGGTCCGTCAGGGCAAGCACACCCACGCCTTTTTCGGCTGCGCGCCGTACCAGGCTAGCCGGACTCAACACGCCGTCGGAAGCGGTGGAATGACAGTGTAGATCGTAGTTCAAGCGGGAAATATGTGGTCGGGTTGGGGAAATCATAGCAAAATAGCCCTCGTTCCAGTCCACTGGCCGACTATATTTCCAGCTCCAGATCAATGAAAAAATTTCTTTTCGACCTGTTTCCGGTCATTATCTTTTTCATTGCCTACAAACTCGGTGACTCAAACCCCGAGCAGGCACAAGCGTTCTTGAATCTGTTCGGGATGCATGCCGCACCGGGCGGCAAACCCGGCATCTTTCTGGCGACGCTGGTTGCCATCCTGGCCACGTTTGTGCAGGTCGGCTGGGTCAAGCTGCGCGGTCACAAGGTTGAAATCATGCTGTGGGTGAGCTTGTTCATCATTGTCGTATTTGGCGGCGCCACGCTGTATTTGCACGATGAAAATTTCATCAAATGGAAACCGACCGTACTGTACTGGATTTTTGCCGGCGCCATCCTCGGCGCCGCCCTGTTTGGCAAAAATCTGATCCGATCGCTGATGAATGCGCAAATGGAACTTCCTGACGCCGCCTGGCGTCAGATGAACCTGAGTTGGGGCGGATTTTTTGCTTTCATGGGAATCGCCAATTTGTGGGTGGCCAACAATTTTTCGACTGACAGCTGGGTAAATTTCAAGCTTTATGGCAGCGTCGTTCTGATGCTGATTTTCGTCGTGATTCAGTCCCTCATGCTCTCCAAATACATCAACAAGGAAGAACCAAAATAATGTGGTACGCGATTATGGGAGAAGACATCCCGCTTAGCCTGGAAAGGCGTTTGGGAGTTCGCCCCGCGCATGTCGACCGACTCAAGGCACTGCAAGCCGAGGGCCGTCTGCTTCTGGCCGGGCCCTTTCCCGCCATCGATAGCGCCGATCCCGGCCCGGCCGGTTTCAGCGGCAGCCTGATCGTGGCTGAGTTCGATTCACTGGAATCCGCGCGGGCCTGGGCGGATGCCGATCCTTATGTCGCGGCGGGTGTTTACGCCCAAGTCAACGTCAAGCCCTTCAAGAAGGTGTTGCCCGCATGAGTCTGGCCAATGAAATCCGGCAGCGCCTGCAAGCGCTTGAACCGAGCACCCTCAACATCGAGGATGAAAGCGCACAACATGCCGGTCACGCCGGCGCAAAGGATGGCGGACATTACCGGTTGGTCATTGTGTCGGAAAGTTTCAATGGCCTGGGTGCTGTCGCGCGTCACCGCCTTGTCTATCAAAGGCTGGGCGATTTGATGCAAAAAGGCATTCATGCGCTGGCCATCAGCGCTTACACCCCCGACGAATTCTGATTTTTGATTTACTCACCAAGGAGCTATTGATGAAAAAAACCTTATTGGCCACTCTGCTGCTCGCCGCGATTCAGCCCGTATTCGCGCAGGATGGCAAACCTGTCGCGGTCGTTAACGGCCGCGCGATTCCTGCCATCTATGGCGAACTCGCCAAACAGGTACTGCTCAACCAGGGCGCACCCAATGACGCCACGCTGGAGGCCAGGGCGCGGGAAGTACTGGTCAACCAGGAATTGCTGTCGCGTGCCGCGATCGAGAAAGGTCTGGAAAAAAATCCGCGGCTTGCCGCCGTCCTCGACATGCAGCGTCAGGAGCAATTGACCAAAGCGTATGTGGAGGATTACATCAAAACGCATCCTGTCACAGATGCCGAGATTCAAACTGAATATGACCGCGCGACAGCCAACGTCAGCGGCAACGAATACAAGGCGCGTCATATACTGGTCAAGGGTGAAGCGGAAGCCAAAGCCATCATTGCCCAGTTGAACAAAAAGGTCGCATTCGACAAACTGGCCAGGGAAAAGTCCAAGGATCCCGGTTCCGCCAAGGAAGGCGGTGATCTGGGCTGGGCGATGCCTGCCAATTTCGTGCCGGAATTTGCCAAAGCCCTGGCTGCACTGAAAAAGGGCGAAACAACCAAGGAGCCGGTCAAGACCCAATTTGGCTATCACATCATCCGGGTGGAAGAGGTAAGACCGGTGAAAATTCCGCCGTTGGCCGAGGTCAAGGGCGACATCTTGCGCCAGATTCAGCAAAAACGCGTGCGCGAAGCGGTAGCAGGGCTACGTGCGAGCGCGAAAATCGAGTAAATTGAGCACATCGACTGCTTATGGGGTGAACCCCCGCGAGCAGTCGCCACGACCAGGACCAGGACATCATGACTGACAAAGAGCTACGCACCAACTTGCAGGACCAGTTCCTCAACACCTTGCGCCGCGAGCGTATGCAGGTTTCGGTTTTTCTGGTCAACGGCATCAAGCTGACCGGACGAATCGATTCCTTCGATCAATTCGTGGTGCATCTGAAAGGCCATGACCAAGCCGGGCAGATGGTATTCAAACATGCGATCTCGACCATCTCTCCCAGCCGCGAGGTCGATCTTACTCCTCGTCCTCCGCATCAGCCGGAGTGATGACCTTCTTGCGGGCGCGCTGCACAAGATGCGCGCCTGACTTGGCAAACTGCGCCGCATTCAGCAAAGCTGCCGTTTCTCCACGATAAGGCTGACTGAAAAGCGCTTCGGCCGGCGTACGATCACGGCTGAAATACATCACCGCAACGCCTTGCGGGTGCTGCACAAACCAGGCTTCGAGTTTGTTAACCGACACTTCAGCCAGCGGCTTTTGCAAGCGACCAGCAAACTGGAACTGCGCGTGATAGCGCGCGGCATTTGCGATCGGAAGTCCACGTTGCTGGAGACGGTTTATCTCACGAGCAATCGGATGGACATCGTAAGCCGGCCCCACGCCTGAAGATATGTAACTCTGCACCAGCACCAGCAAGACCGCACCCAATCCGGCCATCGCGGGTACTTTCCAGACAGCGCGCCGACTCATCCAGAACAGCATGATCGATGCAATCAGCAGCGCCAAGCCAGGCCAGCGTGGCATGGCGCCCCAGATCGAGAGCGGATCTGGTAAGCCTGCCACCGCAAAGTAGGTCATGGTCACGCCGACCAATGCGGTCACCGATGCCGGCAAGGCAATGCTGCCAGAGTTGCCCGTGACAAGCCGACGACCCGCCAGCAGCGCGAAAGCCGGGAACAAGGGCACCAGATAATGGATTTGCTTGCCGCTGATAAATGAAAAGGCGATGAAAACCGGCAGCATCCAGGCCAGACAGAAACGTAGTCCGGTATCCGGCTCATCGCGTTTGATCGACAGGATGCGCCGCCACAAGCCTGGCCACAGCAGCCAGGGGAACAACAACAGGGGCAATAACGGCAGATACCACCAGAAAGGTCTTTTGTGTGCGAAGGAGTCGACCATGCGGTTGGCCGTCTGCCCCCAGAAAATGGCGTTGCGATACTCCTCGCCGCCATGAATCGCGGCAGGGATCGCCCACGCCAGCGCAACCATCGCGCCGCCCAACACCGCCAACAGAATGGCGCCATACCAGCGTTTCCAGTTCAAATTCGGTTTCCACCAGAATGCCAGCACGGCAACCGGCAGCAAATGCAACAGAATCACCGGCCCTTTAGCGAGAACACCCAGGCCAATCGAAACACTTAACCAGACAAAACCACGGCGCATGGATTCATGCGCCGCAATCAACAGTCCACGCATCCCCAGCAAGACAAAGAAGGCCAGCATCACATCAAACATTGCCGAGGTGGAGAACACCATCCAGAGCAGGCTGGACGCGAGTATCCACAAAGCATGGCGGTGCGCCCCTACGTCCTCGGGCCAGAGCCTGCGGGCGATGGACAAGGTCAATAGCAAACCACCCAATGAAAACAGTGGTGAAACGAGACGAGGCCACCATTCGTTGATACCGAAGACCGCCCAGCCGAGGTTATACAGCCAGAACAGCAAGGGCGGCTTGTGACTGTATGGCTCGCCATTTTTGAACAACACCAGATATTCATCGCGCAGCCACATTTCCCAGGCGACGCTGATATAGCGGGTTTCATCGATGGGCGTCATCGGGCGTGCCCAGAAGGCGACGGCTGTCAGCAAGGCCAATAGAAGCGCCGGGCCCATCCATTCAATTCTTTTTTGCAGCAAGTTCATCACGGGTCAGAGGTCGTTTCAAGTTCACGCGCAAAGCTGCGCCCATGGCGCATTTTCCGGTAAATCCGCACCCCGATCAAACCGGAAACCGCAAACAGCACCACCGACAAGGCCAACTGCCAGCGCGAATCCACGGTGAGCCCGCTGCCTGCCAGTGAAAATACCAGGGTTTGCGGCAGGTAGCCGATAAAACTGCCCGCAAAAAATGCGGGGCGAGGTATGCGCGAGACACCGGCGATCAGGTTCGTCACCAGATTGCTGCCCACGGGCAACAGGCGTACCAGCACGGTCATGCTGAAAGGATGCCCCAGGACGAATTGATCGAAGCGTTCGATTTTTTCCGGAAACAACCGTCGAACAAGATGACGACCGAAAATACGCGCATAAAAGAAGGTCGCGACACAACCGCCCAGCGCGGACAGCGCACCCAATAGCAAGCCGTATGCAACGCCAAACGCATAACCGCCGAAAAACGCCACGATCTGACGTGGCAGTCCCACGGCCGTCAGCAACGCACCCATGGCAAGAAACAATACATAACCCTGCCCGCCATGCCCACGCACGTGGTTGTCAATCCAGCCACGTTCAAACACATGTTCCAGGCCGGCAGATTCGAGCAGCAGCCCGAGTCCGATCAGCGACAGGATCAGGAAAATGCCGCGCAGCCAGACCGGCAGATGCATCAATCCGCCGAAATGATTTCCGGACGGCGCACCCGCCGCTGCAACCAGGCCACGCCGAACAGATCGACGATACCTACCCACAAACGATTGGAAATACCGTATTTGGATGTGCCACGCGCGCGCGCGCGATGATTGACCGGCACCGACACCACCACGCCGCCATTTCTTTGTACCAGGGCGGGCAGAAAACGGTGCATGTGATCAAAGTGTGGCAATTCCATAAAAGTGGCGCGGGCAAACACTTTGAGGCCGCACCCCGTATCCGGCGTGCTGTCTTTTAAAAAACGGCTGCGCACGCCGTTGGCGATTTTGGATGACAGCTTGCGGATGAAGGTGTCCTGACGCTTGTTCCGCCATCCGGCCAGCAATTCGAGATTGCATGACTGCGAAGTATCTTCCAGCGCCTTCAACAGCGTGGGAATATCCGCCGGGTCGTTCTGTCCGTCGCCATCCAGCGTCGCGATCCATTCAAAATGTGCATGCTTTACTCCGGTTGCGACCGCCTGACTCTGGCCACAGGAGCCACGGTGCGCAATGACGCGAAGCATGGGAAACTCCGTCTTTAACGCCTGCAAGACGGCCGCGGTACCGTCTGTGCTGCCATCATTGACATAAACGATCTCGAACTCGGCGCGGCCGGTTAGTGCGGCGGAAATCTCGCGCACCAACGGCTCAACGTTGTCCTGCTCATTTTTGACCGGCACGACGACCGAGACACGGCCTAGGTACGGATGGGTCGGCATTGGCAGCCCGGAAAATGTAAGTGTAAGGGAATGATTTTACGAGCACAGGCTGATGCCAGGCAATGTGCAGTCACAATACATTACCCGCGCCGCTGGCCGCGCTTGCCATCTGTCTTGAACGGAGCGGGCTGGCTCTGGTAGCGTTCCTGCATGCGTCGTTCGCTGGGACCGGTAAAACCGGTTTCCTTTGATGGCTGCCTGCGTGATTTCCATTCTCCGGATTTGGACTTGGCGCCCTCCTTCCACCCTGACTCAAAGCGGCGTGGCTTGCTAGCAGGCCGTGTGCGGCTGTCATCGCGCACACGCGTTTTCGGTTCCAGTCCCGGAATGACACTGGCCTCGATGCGCTGGCCGGTGTACCCGGAAATGCGCCGCAGCAACCCGCCATCACGGCTGGATACCAGGGACACCGCAATACCGCTCGCCCCAGCCCTGCCAGTGCGGCCGATACGATGCACATAATCCTCGGCCTGCTTGGGCAGGTCGTAATTGATGACGTGGGAAATACCCGCCACATCAATGCCGCGCGCAGCCACGTCTGTCGCTACCAACACGCGAATATCGCCTCGACGCAATTTGGTCAGCGTACGGTTGCGCGCGCCCTGATGCATGTCGCCATGCAGAGCCGCAGCCGGGAAACCCTGCTGATACAACTCGTCAGCAAGCTGGTCGGCATCGCGCTTGGTGGCAGTGAATATGATGGCCTGATTGATTGCTGCGTCGCGCAGCAGGTAGTCCAGAATACGATTCTTGTGCGCCAGATCATCGCAAAAATGCAGGCGCTGTTCGATGTTTTCGTGGCGTTGCTGGGCACTGGCAACCTCCAATTTCTTTGGCTCGCGCAGCAGATTACTTGCCACCTGGGCCATCTTGCCGTCGAGGGTCGCCGAGAACAACAGGGTCTGGCGGGATTCTGGCGTGGCCTTGGCGATCAGGTTCACATCGTCGATAAAGCCCATGTCCAGCATCCGGTCGGCCTCGTCCAGCACCAACATTTCCAGACGCGAGAAATCGATCTTGCCGCGCTGAAGATGGTCGATGAGACGCCCCGGCGTGGCAACCAGAATATCCAGTGGCGCCGCCAGCAGACGGTTTTGCACGTGGTAAGGCGTTCCGCCCAGAATTGACACGCACTTGGCGCGGCGCATGTGTTTGCCATATTTGGTGGCAGCAGCCGTAATCTGCTGGGCCAGCTCGCGCGTGGGCGACAGCACCAGAATGCGTGGGCCCTTGCCGGGGCCTTTAGGCGGCTCGGCCAGCTTGTGCAGGGCAGGCAGCATGAACGCTGCCGTTTTGCCCGTGCCGGTCTGCGCCGATGCCATCAGGTCATGGCCATCCAGCACGACTGGGATAGCCGCTCCCTGAATCGGCGTGGGCATGGTGTAACCTGTATCAGCAATCGCCTTGAGAATGAAGGGATTAAGCGACAGGGATTCAAAAGTCAATTCAGCGTCAGCAGACATGAGAAATCTTCCAAAACAAACAGGCAACATAAAGGTAATGACAACACCTGTCTGCCCGTTGCACAGGAGGGTCAGCGCTCAGTCGCTAACCGGATGACACTGACTGGAAGACCAGGATCAGGAAGAAGGTCAGGGACGCCGCAATAAGGCGGCATTGAACGGCTACTAATTTGCCCCGCACGCGGGACTTGAACAAGCTGGCGGAGGGGGGATTGTTCGGTTTCGCATTGCCTCTGCGAAACCTCATCCCTCGCGTATCGCTCGGGACCAGCCTTCGGCTGTCCG
>CAZVBY010000040.1:6451-14874 GCA_964625895.1 uncultured Thiobacillus sp. | reverse complement strand
ACCTGATTGAAATCCGCGTAGAACTGGCCGACCGCCTGGAAATGGGGCGGTGCGGACAGGCACACCAGTTCGTCGCAGTAAGGCCGGACTTTCTCCAGCGTGTCCGCCGGCGCCACCGGCACCGCGCAGATCAGTTTGGCCGGCTGCTTGGCGCGCATGGCGTGCAGCGCGGCGATCATGGTGCTGCCGGTTGCCAGCCCGTCGTCAATGACAATGGCAACGCGGCCCCTGGGGTCTAGCGGCTGGCGGAAGGGCGTGTACTGTTCCCGGCGCGCGCGCAGAGTTGCCATTTGTCGCAGTTTTTCGCGTTCCATGTATTCCGGAGTGCCGCCCGATTCCGCCGCATAGTCGGCGACGAACATCCAGCCGGATTCGTCCACGCTGCCCAGGGCGAATTCGCTGCTGTAGGGCGAGGTGAGCTTGCGCACCAGCACCACGTCCAGCTCGCCGCCGAGCGCATCGGCAATCACCTTGCCCATCGGCACCGCGCCGCGCGGAATGGCCAGAATCAGCGGGTGCTGGTCCTGGTATCCGGAAAGCGCCTGGGCAAGCTGGCGTGCGGCATCGTCGCGATTGATAAACATATTCACTCCTTCCCTTTTCTCTCTAAGAATAGTTTCCAGAACAGACTAGATTGAATACAGGCTCAGGAAAAAATATGGATGACAAAGCGAGCTATTTTGAGCACGTTGCTGACATTGGTGTGATCGGGCGCGGCCTGACTTTGGCTGAAGCGTTTGTTTCGGCTGCCCAGGCCATGTTCGCCATCATGGCCGATCCCACCGGGTTGAAGGAAACGCTGGTCGTGGAAATCAAGTTCAAGGAAGGTGATGACGAGCTGGCACTGGTCACTTGGCTCAACCGGCTGCTGGCCGAGGCGCGGGTGCATGGTGCGGTGTTCCGGCATTTTGAACTGAAGCGCGAGGGTGATACCTATACCGGCAGGGCATTCGGCTGTGCGTGGGATGACACCATCCCGCGCGGCACGGAAGTGAAGGGTGCGACGCTGACGGCGCTTTCCGTCAAGCAAGATGAAAACGGCTGGGAAGCGCGTTGCGTGGTGGATGTCTGAATGGACCTGACAAAACTCAAACCCCTTTCCGAAACCTGCTGGACCATTCCCAAATCCGGCAGCGAAAAGCGCGCGGAAGTGAAGCTCTATGCCGATCGCGAACTGCTGGCCGACATGGACGAGAAAGTCCGCGAGCAGATTCTCAACGTGGCGCAGTTGCCCGGTTTGGTAAACGCGGCCATGACCATGCCGGACGCGCACTGGGGCTATGGCTTTCCCATCGGTGGCGTGGCGGCGTTTGATCCGGACGAAGGTGGCATCATTTCCGCGGGTGGGGTCGGCTTCGACATTTCCTGCGGCATCCGCTGCCTGCGCACCAACCTTGATTTGACGTATCTGGCGCAGAAGGCCCGGCCGCTTGCCGATGCGCTGTTCCGCGCCATTCCTTCCGGCGTCGGACAGGAGGGCGAGATCAAGCTGGGGCCGGAGAAAATCGACGAGGTCATGCTGCAGGGGGCGAACTGGGCACTCGCGCAAGGCTATGGCGAGGAAGACGATTTGCAGTACATCGAGGAGCACGGCTGTGTGAAGGGCGCCCGGCCGGAACACGTTTCCGATCTGGCCAAGAAGCGCCAGCGCGGCGAAATGGGCACGCTGGGTTCAGGCAACCATTATCTCGAAGTCCAGGTGGTGGAGCGCATTTTTGATGCGAAGGCAGCGCAGGCTTTCGGCCTGCACGAGGGGCAGATCATTGTTTCCATCCATTGCGGCTCTCGCGGCCTGGGCCATCAGATCGGCACCGATTACCTGGTCAGCCTGGCCAAGGCAGCTTCGCGTCTCGGCGTGCACTTGCCCGACCGCGAACTGGCCTGCGCGCCGATCAACAGCGAGGAAGGCCAGCAATATCTTGGCGCGATGAATGCCGCCATCAATTGCGCGCTGGCCAATCGCCAGATCCTGACTCATCTGACACGCGAAGTCTTTGCCGACATCCTGCCGGATGCGCGCCTGGCGACCCTGTTCGACGTCTCGCACAACACCTGCAAGCTGGAAATCCATGAGGTAGAGGGTCGAAGGCGTCGGTTGTATGTTCATCGCAAGGGCGCTACCCGGGCGTTTCCCCCGGGACACGCTTCGTTGCCGGAAGCGTATCGATCCGCCGGTCAGCCTGTCATCATCGGCGGCAGCATGGGCACCGGCTCGTATGTGCTGGCCGGCATGACGGGCAATCCCGCCTTTGCATCGGCCAGCCATGGCGCGGGGCGCAGCATGAGCCGCCATGCGGCGCTCAAACGCTGGCACGGCCGGGAACTCATCGACGAGTTGGCGGGTCGAGGTATTCTGATTCGCACGCAGTCGATGCGCGGCGCGGCGGAAGAAGCGCCGGGCGCTTACAAGGATGTGGATCGCGTAGCGGAGGCCACGGAAAAGGCCGGGCTGGCGAAACGGGTGGCGTTTTTTCGTCCGAAAGTATGTATTAAAGGTTAAGCCTGAAAGCAACAGCCATTATGAAATTTGCCCTGCAACCTGCTGATTTTTATTGATTCGCCGGATTTCGGACTAAAATTAACGCATTCGAATATTCAACTTGCCATGCTCAAACAGCGCACGCTCAAAACCCAGGTCAAGGCCACCGGTGTCGGATTGCATTCCGGGGCCAAGGTGGAAATGACGCTACGCCCGGCGGCTGCGGGCACGGGCATCGTATTCCGGCGAGTGGATCTCGATCCGCCGGTCGATATTCCGGTTGATCCCTATAAAGTCACTGACACCCGGCTGTGTTCCGCGCTGACGGTGGACAAGGCCAAGGTCGCCACAGTCGAGCATCTGATGTCCGCGCTGGCGGGGCTGGGCATCGACAACATCGTCATCGATCTCACCGGTCCTGAAGTGCCCATCCTGGACGGCTCGGCCGCGCCCTTCGTTTTCCTGCTGCAATCCGCTGGCATCGAGGAGTTGCCTGCGGCGAAGGAATTCATTCGCATTGTCGAGCCCATCGAAGTGAAGGACGGCGACAAGTGGGCACGGCTCACGCCCTACAATGGTTTCCGCATCGACTTCACCATCGATTTTGATCATCCCGTGTTCGATCATTCGAGCCAGGTGGTCAGCGTGGATTTTGCCGAAACCTCCTATATCAAGGAAGTCGCCCGCGCGCGCACCTTCGGCTTCATGCACGAGGTGGAAATGCTGCGCAACAACAATCTCGCGCTGGGCGGCTCTCTCGACAACGCCATCGTCATGGACGAATACCGCGTGTTGAATGCCGACGGATTGCGTTATGACGACGAGTTCGTCAAGCACAAGGTGCTCGACGCCATTGGCGATTTCTACATGATCGGCAAGCCCATCATCGGCCGGTTGGAAGCTTACAAGTCTGGCCATGCGCTGAACAACCAGCTGTTGCGCGCGCTGGTGGAAACGCAGTCCGCCTGGGAAATCGCGCGATTCGACAAGGCCGAGGAAGCGCCACAGGCGATTGCCCAGTTCTATCCCCAGGCCGCATGATCGTCCTGAGGCTGTTGCTGGTCCTTAGCCTGGCCGGCATGGCCGGGCTGGTGCTGGCCTGGCTGTTCACCAAAGACGCCAAGTATCTCCGCATCGCAGCGCGCATTCTGCGTTTCATCATCGTGCTGGGCGTGGTGGTGGCGCTGATTTATGTTGCGGAACGGCTGATCCTGATTTAGCCGTTCTTGGCGGTTTCCGCTGCAGGGGCACCGACGATTTCCATGATCTGCAACGGCGTCGTGCGCAGCAGGCCCCCGATCTGAATGTAGTCATCGGGCAAGGCGGCATCGTGCCAGCCATGTTGTGAATGACGCGCCAGGTTTACCGCGAGCAGGACATTTCTTACCCTTGGATTGGCGGCTTGCTTCGGGTCCATCAGAGTCTTCAATAATTCGGGCAATCTCCACTCGATTGTGAGCGCGCGCTGCAGGTCCATGCCGGCGAAACCCAGCACTTCCTTTTGCACATCGGCGCTGCGCAGGGTTTTGTCGGCATTCTGCCGCTTGCGGACTTCCAGCATGGGCTCGGGGTTGAAACACCACATGAGCATTTCCGAAACGTAGGTCAGCAGCGCCGAGACACGCACCTCCTCCCAGTGCAGGTCGCGCAGGCGCACGGCCCAGTCGAACGCGAAATCAGCCGAGCGTTGAGCCCGGCGTACGGTTTGCATGAGATGAACCAGGGCGTTCATGTGCTTTTCCAGCACGTTTTCGACCACCAGTTCAGTGGATATCTCGTTAAAGAAAGTGTTGAAGCCCATCATCATGATGGCCTGTTCCACCTGCACCAGTTCCTGCATCTGGGAAAGCCGCTTGTGGCCCTGCATGTAGTGCAGCAGCTTGACGGTCATCAGCGGGTCGCGGGTGACGATGCCTGCGATCTCGCGGGCGTCGTGTTGATCAGCATCTTCGCGCAGGCGTGCGAGGTCGCGTGCGGTTTGCTTGAGCACGGGAATCTCTGCGCGACTTAAAAAACTGACCCAGCCAGCGAGGGTCTTCGGGGTTTGCTCCATGCGATTTCCTGGGCGGAATTTTCTGCTCTGGATTAAATCCCGGTTTGGCAGAGCGCAGCGCGCAGAAAAACGGGATAAATCCAGCTTATTTTTCCGTTTTGAAGTCCATCAGGGCTGGTGGTGCCGCAGCAACTTCTCCAACGCGGCCTTGACCTCGCCTTCTTCCATCTGTAGAGAGGCATCCTTGAAAGCCTGCCGGGCGGTATTGGGCAAAGGCGCCTTGTTTTTGATGACCGGGGCGTGGCGGTTGATGGGCCGGACCTTGATGCTGACCCGTCGCACGGGCAGGCCCTTGCTCTCCAGCTTCGCAGCCAGACTGGCAGCCTCCAGCCGCAGGCGGCTGGCGAAGGCGCCATTGCTGCAAAGGACTCTCAGTTCGCCGTCTTCCAGCGCGACGACGTCCACTTCACCGTGGAACCGGGCGGGCAATATCGCATCGAAGCGTTTTTGCAGGCTGGCTAATGCCTGTGCCTGACGCATGACAGGCAAATCGCCCAGCAAATCACCAAGCCGCTGGCTCATGCGAGAACGCGCCAGAGCGCGGGGTTCGCTGTGCTAAAATCTGCTGATTTATTAATCATTTTCTACCCGGCGCAAACCGGTATCCCATGCTGCAAAATCTTGTCAGAAAAATCTTCGGCAGCCGCAATGACCGGCTGGTTAAACAATACACGCAGAAGGTGCGGGCGATCAATGCGCTTGAGCCCGCCATGGAGAATCTCTCCGATGCCGAACTGGCTGGCAAGACACAGGAATTCCGCGACCGTCTGGCCAAGGGCGAGGTGCTCGACAAACTGCTCCCCGAGGCTTTTGCCGTAGTGCGCGAGGGCAGCAAGCGCGTGCTGGGCATGCGCCACTTTGACGTGCAGTTGATCGGCGCCATGGTGCTGAACGACAACAAGATCGCAGAGATGCGCACCGGCGAGGGCAAGACGCTGATGGCGACCCTGGCCGCTTATCTCAATGCCCTGCCAGGCAAGGGCGTGCATGTGGTGACAGTCAACGACTATCTGGCCAGCCGCGATGCGGAATGGATGGGGCGCCTTTACCGCTTCCTTGGCTTGACCATTGGCGTCAATCTCTCGCAAATGCCGCACGATCAGAAACAGGTCGCCTACGCGGCCGACATCACCTACGGCACCAACAATGAATTTGGCTTTGACTACCTGCGTGACAACATGGTGTACCAGCTGTCCGAGAAGGTGCAGCGTGGCCTGGGTTTCGCCATCGTCGACGAGGTGGATTCCATCCTGATCGACGAGGCGCGCACCCCGCTGATCATTTCCGGCCAGGCCGAGGACAGCACAGAACTGTATCAGGCCATCAACGCCGTGCCGGCAAGACTTGAAAAACAGGCGGAAGAAAAAGGCCCGGGCGATTACTGGGTAGACGAGAAAGCCCATACCGTGCTGATTTCCGAGTCTGGCCACGAGAAGATCGAAGAAGCGCTCGCCGAGTTGGGGCTGTTGTCTGAAGGCGGCAGTTTGTATGACGCAACGAATATCAAATTGATGCATCACGTCAATGCCGCCCTGCGCGCTCATGCGGTGTACCACCGCGACCAGCATTACGTCGTGCAAAATGGCGAAGTGATCATCGTTGACGAATTCACCGGCCGCCTGATGGCTGGACGCCGCTGGTCCGAGGGTCTGCACCAGGCCGTGGAAGCCAAGGAAGGCGTGGCCATCCAGAAGGAAAACCAGACGCTGGCGTCGATCACTTTCCAGAACTATTTCCGCATGTACGGCAAGCTGTCCGGCATGACCGGCACGGCGGATACCGAAGCCTACGAATTCCAGTCGATCTACAGCCTGGAAACCGTGGTGATTCCCACGCATCGGCCCATGATCCGCAAGGACACGCATGATCAGGTGTTCCTGACGACGCAGGAAAAGTACGCGGCTGTCATTAAAGATATACGCGATTGCCAGAGCCGCGGCCAACCTGTTCTGGTCGGCACGACATCCATTGAAATCAACGAATATCTGTCAGGGCTGCTGACCAAGGAAAATCTGCAACACCAGGTGCTGAACGCCAAGCAGCACGCGCGCGAAGCCGAAGTGATTACCGAAGCCGGCCAGCCGGGCGCCATCACCATCGCCACCAACATGGCCGGCCGAGGCACCGACATCGTGCTGGGGGGCAATATCCAGAAGCAGTTGGATGCGGTGGATGCTGATGAAAATCTGTCCGATGCCGAAAAACAATCCCGCAAGGACCAGCTTAAATCCGACTGGAAGAAAGTGCACGAGCAGGTATTGGCGGCGGGCGGGCTGCACATCATCGGCACCGAGCGTCACGAGTCGCGGCGTGTGGATAACCAGTTGCGCGGCCGCTCCGGACGCCAGGGCGACCCCGGCTCATCGCGTTTTTATCTGTCGCTGGAAGATCCGCTGCTGCGGATTTTCGCGTCCGACCGCGTTGCCGCGATCATGAACAAGCTCAAACTGCCGGAAGGCGAAGCCATCGAGCATCCATGGGTGTCGCGCGCCATCGAGAACGCACAACGCAAGGTTGAAGCACGTAACTTTGATATTCGAAAGCAGTTGCTGGAATACGACGATGTTGCCAACGATCAGCGCAAGGTCATTTACGAGCAGCGCAACGAGTTGCTGGCGGCGCAGGAGATTGGCGACACCATCCAGGCCATGCGCGCGGATGTCATCAACACCGTCATCGACCAGCACATTACCCCTGGCTCCATGGAGGAGCAGTGGGATGTGGAGGGTGCCGAACAGGCGCTGGCTTCCGAGTTCACGCTGGAACTGCCGTTGGCGCAATGGCTGAAGGAAGACCAGAAGCTGGACGAGCAGGGTCTGCGCGAGAAGGCCGTGGCAGCCGCCAACGAAGTGTATGCGGCCAAGGAAGCCGTTGTTGGCTCGGACGTGCTGCGCCATTTCGAACGCGCCGTCATGCTGCAAAGCATGGATAGCCATTGGCGCGAACATCTGGCCGCGCTCGACCATTTGCGCCAGGGTATCCACCTGCGCGGCTACGCGCAAAAAAATCCCAAGCAGGAATACAAGCGCGAAGCCTTCCAGTTGTTTTCAAACATGCTGGACGCCATCAAGCTTGAAGTCACCCGCATCACCTCCACCGTGCAGGTGCGCACCGAGCAGGATGTGCAGGCCGTTGAAGAGCAGCACCCGGACGTCTCCAACGTGCAGTATCACCACGCGGATTTCGAAGAGGCGCTGGCCGGAACCGATCAGCCCAAAGGCGAGGCCCCGCCCGCGCAACCCTACACGCGCGACATGCCCAAGGTGGGCCGCAACGACCCCTGCCCGTGCGGCAGCGGCAAGAAATACAAGCACTGCCACGGGCAACTGAGTTAATGAGGCGCTGATTTAGTCGTCATTCCCGCACAAGCGGGAATCCAGTGCATTGATTTAACTGGGCTCCCGCCTGCGCGGGAGCGACGAAAGCGAATATATCCGTGTTTCCTTAGAGCTGGTGCCGCTGATCGCCCATTGAAAACCCGCCCGGACAGGTGATGTTTTTGCCCAACCCGATCACTTTGAACAACTCGCCCATCTCGGCGGGTGAAAGCAGTTTTTGAACGCCGTTGGACAATGGCAGGTAATTGGCGGCAGAGTCGGGTGGTGTTTCGGCCAGTAGCCGGGTAATGCCGCCAGCCATCAGAAAATGGGCCTGGGTGGTGTAGCCGCAAACCTCCAGTCCTGAATCCAGCCCGGCATCGGCAATGGCGGTGAAATCGACGTGCGCGGTCAGGTCGCACAGACCCGGCAGATAAAACGGATCGTCCAGCGCATGGTGGCGGTAATGCGCCCGCAGGGTACCCATGTGGCGTTGTGGGTGGTAGTACTCACTGCGGCCAAATCCGTAGTCAATAAACAGCAGCAGGCCAGATTCAAGACATTCAGCCAGACT
>CAZVBY010000040.1:0-6351 GCA_964625895.1 uncultured Thiobacillus sp. | reverse complement strand
ATCGAATACGGCACCTCGATGCCCATAGTCCGCAATTCCCCCAGTATCTGCGAAGCCAACAGCCCGGTTCCCGCGCCCAGTTCCAGAATCCCGCCGCCAGACTGTTTCAACACTTCGGCAAACTGCCGGGCCAGAACGCGGCCAAACAACGGGGATATCTGTGGCGCGGTGACAAAATCTCCGGCGCCGCCAAACTTTACCGATCCGCCGCTGTAATAGCCCAGCCCCGGCGTGTAGAGCGCCAGTTCCATGTACCGTGCAAACGAAATCCAGCCGCCGCTCTTTTCAATTTCCGACTGGATAGATCGAACGAGCCGATCGCTGGCGTGCAGTTGTTCCGGACTGGGCGCGGGCAGGGACATTGGAGAAGGTTTTGATGGATAATCGGCCACAAGCATACCTCAAGGAAACTGCATGTCTGCCAAAACGATCCTGATCACTGGCGGTTCCAAGCGTGTGGGCGCGGCCATCGCCCGCATGATGCACGGCACGGGCGCCAACCTCATGATCCATTACCGCAGTTCAGCCGGCGAGGCGCGGGCCTTGCAGGACGAACTCAATACCGTGCGGCCGGACTCCGTCGCGCTGATCCAGGCCGACCTGCTGGACATCGCCGTGCTGCCCAGCCTGGTCTCACAAACCATCGCTACTTTCGGCGGGCTGGATGCTCTGGTCAACAACGCATCGAGTTTTTATCCCACGGCAGTGGGCAACATTACGGAAAAGGACTGGGTGGATCTGATGGGCACCAACCTCAAGGCGCCCATGTTTCTGTCGCAGGCCGCGGCCAATGAATTGCGGCGTCGTCATGGCTGCATCGTCAACATCACCGACATCCATGCCGACCGGCCGATGAAGAATTATCTGGTCTATTCCGTCGCCAAGGCAGGGCTGGTCGGGCTCACCAAATCCCTCGCGCGCGAACTCGCGCCGGAAGTCCGCGTCAACGGCGTGGCGCCCGGCCCCATCATGTGGCCGGAAGACAATCCGCATTTCGACGAAGTCTCGCGCCAGCGCATCGTCTCCCACACCATGCTCAAGCGCGCCGGCGACCCGTCCGACATCGCCCGTGCCGTGCGCTTCTTCATCGAGGACGCGCCCTTCGTCAGCGGGCAGATATTGGCGGTGGATGGCGGGCGGAGCGCGAAGCTCTAAGTATTATTTACCCGTATAAGCCCGATACCACTCCACCCACTTCCCGATTCCGTATTCCAGTGACGTATCCGGCTTGAAGCCGGTGTCGCGGGTCAGGTCAGCCACGTCGGCGTAGGTCACTTTCACGTCACCATCCTGCATGGGCAGGAAATTCTTCTTCGCTTCCTGGCCCAGAGCCTTTTCGATGGTGCCGATGAAATCCATCAACTGCACAGGCGTGTGGTTGCCGATGTTGTAGATTTTGTAGGGCGCGTGACTGCTGGCGGGATCGGGGTGGTCGTGGTCGAAATCCGGATTCGGTTGCGGGATGCGGTCCAGCACCCGCACCGTGCCGTCGGCGATGTCGTCGACGTAGGTGAAGTCACGCATCATGTCGCCGTGGTTGAACACATCGATGGGCCGGCCTTCGAGAATGGCGGAGGTAAACAGCCAGGGCGACATGTCCGGCCGGCCCCAGGGGCCATAGACGGTGAAGTAGCGCAGGCCAGTGGTGGGCAGGCCATACAGATGCGAGTAGGTGTGCGCCATGAGTTCATTAGCCTTCTTGCTGGCGGCGTACAGGCTTACCGGATGGTTGACCGGATCGTGCACGGTGAACGGAATTTTTGTATTGGCGCCGTAAACGCTGGATGAACTGGCATAGACGAAATGCTCGACCTTGTTGTGGCGACAGCCTTCCAGCAGGTTGGCGAAGCCGACGATGTTGGACTGCACATAGGCATGCGGATTCTTTAGCGAGTAGCGCACGCCGGCCTGCGCGGCCAGATTGATCACGCGCTGGAAATGTTCGGCCGCGAACAAGTCTTCCATCGCCATGCGGTCGGCGATGTCGATCTTGTGGAACTTGAAATTGGCGTAGGGCTTGAGCTGCTCCAGCCGGGCCAGTTTCAATTCCGGGTTGTAGTAGTCGTTGATGATGTCGATGCCGACGACTTCATCGCCACGTTCAAGCAGCAATTTGGCGACATGCATGCCGATAAATCCGGCCGCGCCGGTGAGTAGAACCTTCATGTGTATCCTCCGGAGTTTGCCAGATTTTATCAGGCGGCCAGGGGATTCCCATCAGAACTGGTTTATCTGGTTTTGTATGAGTGTGTTACCAGCCCATGGCAGCGAACCCCTCTCCCAGCGGGAGAGGGTGGCGAAGCCGGGTGAGGGAGAGTTGCTAAATTTCCCGCCGATATTGGGTGTTTCCATCAGTCTCCCACACCCCTGTCCCTCTCCCGCTGGGAGAGGGGAAGTACAGTGGTGTCATGGAAAGTAAAAGCAGCCCAGACGCCCTGAAGGGTCTTAGAATTGCGTCATGCCGCTTCTCGTCCAACGCCTGTTCTATCAACTCCTGCTCTGGCTGACACTGCCCTTTATTCCGCTGCGCCTGCTGGTGCGCGGGTTCAAGGAGCATGGCTACTGGCGACATGTAGGCGAGCGCTTCGGCTTTGGCGGACGGCCCGGAAAGCATGCGGTATGGATTCATGCAGTATCTGTCGGCGAGGCGCGCGCCGCCGCCCCGTTGGTGGAGAAGTTTCTGGCGCAGAATCCCGCCCCGAATCTGCTGATGACCTGCATGACGCCAGCCGGGCGCGCAACGTTGGAACAACTGTTCGGCGGCAGGGTAAGCGTGCGTTATCTGCCCTACGATTTTGCCTTTGCCGTGCGGCGTTTTCTGAAACAGATTCGGCCCGGCGTGGGCGTCATCATGGAAACCGAGTTGTGGCCGAACCTGGTGCGTGAATCGCGGCGGGCCGGGATGAAACTGTTTCTGGTCAATGCGCGCATGTCCGAGAAATCCGCGCGCGGTTATCGCAAACTGGCGGCATTGACGCGAGAAACACTTGGTGGCTTCGATGCGGTTGCGGCACAAACACAGGCAGATGCGGATCGTCTGTCCGCGCTGGGCGCCCGCAAAGCTGTTGTCACCGGCAATCTTAAATTCGACATTGATCCGCCGAATGAACAACTTGAACTCGGCAGGGTTTTCCGTGCGCGCATCGGCAACCGCCCCGTCTGGTTGGCAGCCAGCACACGTGAGGGCGAGGAGAGCCTTGTGCTGGAGGCATTCCGTAAATCCGCCCCGGATAATGCATTGTTGATGCTGGTGCCGCGCCACCCGCAAAGATTCGACGAAGTGGCGGCACTGGCAAAAAATCTGGGACTCGATATGCAGCGGCGCACTGAAAATGAACCGGTGCTGGCGTCAACCCGCGTGTGGCTTGGCGACAGCCTGGGCGAAATGTTTGCCTATTATGCGGCGGCGGATTGCGCATTGATTGGCGGCAGTTTATTGCCATACGGCGGGCAGAATCTGATCGAGGCCTGCGCGGTGGGTTGTCCGGTGATCCTGGGGCCGCACACCGAGAACTTCAAACAGGCGGCGGAAGATGCCATCGCGCATGGTGCGGCGCTACGGATTGCCAATGCTGAGGAGTGGGTATCGCGAGCGACCTATTTGGCGGCGCATTCGGCTACGCGGGAAAAGATGGGGGAGGCTGGCAAAGCTTTCGCTATTGCCCACAAGGGGGCAGCAGCGAAAGTGTGTGAATTGCTTTGCGGTCGTTAGCGCAGCGAAGCCAAGGTCAGATCACTGCGCAACACCAGCGGAATATTTTCCAGCGGGGACACGGGAGCCGCGGCTTCGTTTCCATGGAACAGGTGGATTGCCGTGGACAACTCGCGCGTCATGCCAAACGTCGGGGCTGCATCCGAAGCCTTGGGTGGTGCCGCGAGTGCGGGTGCGCCAGCCAGCAGACGGTCGATTTCTTCGAGGTCCGTGGCGGAAAGCGACCCCGCCGCGGCTTTCAGATTCAGCACGGAAAGCAGAAAGTTATAGCGCGCGGCGGCCAGGTCTTTCTTGGCGGAAAATACCTGCTGCTGGGCATTCAAGACGTCTACGTTCGTGCGCACGCCGACCTGCAATCCCAGTTGTGTCGATTCCAGGGATTTCTCGCTGGAGGAAAGCGCGGCTTCCAGCGCCTTGATCTGTGCTTCGGTGCTGGTAACGTTGAGGTAAGCCTGGCGCGTTTGCAGCGCGGCACTGCGCAAGGCATCTTCCTGTTCCTGACGGGCCTTCTCGCGGTTGGCCACCGCTTCGCGCACCTGGGATGACGTGAGTCCGCCCTGGTAAATCGGCAGTGCGAATTCGATCCCCAACACGGTCGACCGGCTGTCAATCTGGCCCGCACCGAAGTTCTGGTTGTAATTGTCATTGAAGCTGGCGGTCAAATCCAGCGTGGGGTGGTGGCCAGCCCGCGCGCGTTCGATTTCCTTGTCGGCGATTTGCCGGGCCTGCTGGCGGATCAGGACTTGCAAATTGTTGGCTTGTGAACGATTGACCCATTCATCCATATTCTGCGGGGCAGGCGTGGACAGCACCGGTTTGTTCATCAAGGGCGCCAGCTTGTCAATGGTTTTGCCGGACAGGGTATGCAGGGCGCGGCGTTTGACTTCCAGCTCATTCAGGGCAGCGATTTCCTGCGCGGTCGCCAGATCGAAACGGGCCTGGGCTTCGTGCGTGTCAGTGATGGTGGCGGTGCCGACCTCGAAGTTGCGGCGGGCGGCAGCAAGCTGTTCGGTAATGGCGGCTTTTTGCGCGCGGATGAACGCCAGCGTGTCTTGTGCCAGCAGCACATCAAAATAAGCCTTGGCCGCTCGCAGAACCAAGTCCTGTCCTGCTGTCCTGAACTGGCTTTCCGCAAGCCGGACGGCCACTTTGGCCTGGTCGTAAGCCACCAGATTCTGGCCGCGATAAATGGGCTGCGCGGCGGAGATGCTCCATCCGTGCGAGGTGAAATCGGCATTGCTGGGAATGGAGGTTTCCACGTCGTTATAACGTGCGTTGGCATTCAAACTGGCGTTGGGCAACAGGCCGGCGCGGGCCAGCGGGAGCTTTTCGCGGGCAGCCTGGTAACCGGCTTGCGCTGCGGCGTAGGCTGCATCATAGGCCAGGGCGGCCCGGTAGATTTCGGACAGATTTTCTGCCTGTGCTGGCAGGCAGAGACTGGCCATCAGCAGGGTGAGAAGTCTTGGTTTCATCAGTAATCCTTAATAAATTGGCATGGCCGGGTCGATCTGCTTTGCCCACGCATCGAGACCGCCACTGAGGTTGATCACGTCTCCAAATCCTTCATGCTCCAGATACTTGGCGACCTGCCACGACCGTATTCCATGATGGCAGATAACGACAGTTTCCACGTCTTTGTTTAATTCCGTCATGCGGGCCATGATCTGGCCCATGGGAATCCAGGTGCTGCCCGGAAGCTGACAGCGCGCAATTTCCCATGCTTCGCGCACATCCAGCAGCACGGGCGGGTTGTTTTGATCCAGTCTTTGCTTGAGCTCGTGTACCGTAAAGTGACGCATCAAAACACAAATCGTTCCGGCTGCGTTGCGTTGATCAGCGGCTTGATGCAGGTTTCAAACAGGGATTCGGAGCGGAACACGCCGTGCGAGATGCAGGTGATGAGTTGCGCTTCCATCACCGGCGCATCACCCGTAATGGCAAACAGGCGGCCGCCGGGCGCAAGCTGTGCGAGCAGGCTGTCGGGCATCACGGGCAGGGAGCCGGTCACGATGATCGCGTCGTAGGGTGCGTGCTGTTCCCAGCCTCGGCTGGCGTCGCCCGCTTCCAGCGTGACATTGTCAAAGCCGTGTGCTTTGAGACGCATAGCGGCGTCACGCACAAAGTCGGCATGAATGTCCACGCTGGCGACATGCGCTGCCATCGAAGCGAGCAGTGCGGTGAGGTAACCGCTGCCGGTGCCGATTTCCAGCACCTTGTCGGTTTTCTTCAATTGCAGGGATTGCACCGCGCGCGCTTCCAGGCGCGGCGGCCACATGGTTTCGTCGTGCCCCAGCGGAATTTCCATATCCACAAAGGCCAGTCCAGAATAAATGGCCGGCACGAACTCCTCACGGCGAACCTTGAACAGCAAATCGAGCACGTTCTGATCCAGCACGTCCCAGGGACGGATTTGCTGTTCCACCATGTTGAACCGATGTTGCTCGATATCCATGACCGCTCCTGCTTTCAATTCAATATCAACAAGTTAGATAGGGCTTTGCCTTGCAATTATTTCACAATTCGGCTACCTTCGGGGCATTCGCTAGGGGTCTGGCCGGGCTGTTTGGCCAGTGAGACATACCCTTGGAACCTGATCCGGCTCATACCGGCGTAGGGAAGCGTGAAACGCTTCCCGTAAT
>CAZVBY010000039.1:0-15072 GCA_964625895.1 uncultured Thiobacillus sp. | reverse complement strand
AGTTCTCCGGTTGCGGCAACGACTGCGTGAACGCCATCCAGCGTTCCGACATGGCCACTATCGGCACCTGGCGCGACAACATGCAGGTGAACGAAGACCTGGTCAAAGCCTGGGTTGCCAAGAACGGCAAGACCGAGCTGGTCAACCAGGTGATCGGCATGTGCCCGACCAAGGCGCTGACCCTCAAGAAAATCGGCACCGAGAGCAAGGCTGACGGCATTGTTTCCGTTGCGGTGGATGCAGAAGATTGCATGGAAATCGACAACCACAACTGCGTGCGCTGCATGCACTGCCTGAACGTCATCCCCGGCGGCATGCTGCCCGGCAAGGACAAGGGCGTCACCATTCTGGTTGGCGGCAAGGGCGTGCTGAAGATTGGTGCAACCATGGGTACCGTGGTCGTTCCGTTCATGAAGCTTGAGTCTGACGAAGACTTCGAGCAGCTGGGCGAGATGGCCCGCAACATTCTCGACTTCTTTGCGGAAAACGCCCTGGAGCACGAGCGTACCGGTGAGATGATTGACCGTATTGGCCTGGTCAACTTCCTGGAAGGTATTGGTCTGGAAATCGATCCCAACATGATCGCCCAGCCGCGTAACAACCCCTACGTCCGCATGGATGGCTGGGAAGAGGAAGTGTCCAAGTGGGAAGAGCGCAAGAGCGCCTGACCAACTGGTTGTGATCGAAGCCGTATGGGCGGGTGCCCATACGGCAGTTTTAAACTCTGGAGGTTATGAACATGGCTGATTTGCGTCCCCCGATCGAAAGCGGCGCACCGGACCCGATGCCCTACATGCATCCGGTCATGAAGAAAAACTATGGCAAATGGGTGTTTCACTCCCATCCCAAGCCGGGTGTCCTGTATCACCGCGCCGAAAGTGGCGACGCCATCTGGACCGTCAAAGCCGGTACCCAGCGTCAGATGGACACTTACACCATCCGTGAGCTGTCCGACATTGCTGACAAGTTCGGCGATGGTTATGTGCGTTTTACCGCCCGTTCCAACATCGAATACATGGTGGCCGACGAAGCCAAGGTCGAGCCGCTGATCAAGGCGCTGAATGACGCCGGTTACCCGGTTGGCGGCACTGCCAACTCCGTGTCCATGGTGGCGCACACGCAAGGCTGGCTGCATTGCGATATTCCGGGTACCGACGCCTCCGGCGTGGTCAAGGCGCTGATGGATGAGCTTTACGACGAGTTCATCAAGTGCGAAATGCCCAACCGTGTCAAGCTGTCCACCTCCTGCTGCGAGATCAACTGCGGCGGCCAGGCTGACATCGCCATCATCGTGCAGCATACCAAGCCGCCGAAGATCAACCACGATCTGGTTGCCAACGTGTGTGAGCGCCCTGCTGTCGTGGCGCGCTGCCCGGTGGCTGCGATCCGTCCCGCGCTGGTGAACGGCAAGCCCTCGCTGGAAGTGGACGAGAAGAAGTGCATCTGCTGTGGCGCCTGCTATCCACCGTGTCCTCCGATGCAGATCAACGATCCCGAGCATTCCAAGATCGCGATCTGGGTTGGCGGCAAGAATTCCAATGCCCGTTCCAAGCCGACCTTCCACAAGCTGGTGGCGGCTGGCCTGCCCAACAATGCACCGCGCTGGCCGGAAACCTCTGCCGTGGTCAAGAACATCCTGAATGTTTACAAGGCAGATGCACGTCCCTGGGAACGCATGATCGACTGGATCGACCGTATTGGCTGGCCCCGTTTCTTCGAGAAGACCGGTCTGCCGTTCACCAAGTACCACATCGACGACTGGCGTGGTTCGCGTGTCAACCTGAACGCTTCCAACCACATCCGCTTCTAAGTCGGTTTGGAATCGACATGCCCGCCGGCTTCCGGCTGGTGGGCATGAACTTTATTCAATTTAGAGATTTGCTCGGATTAGCATGAAATTCTCGATTATGGTAAGTGAGGGGCCCTATACCCATCAGGCAACCGATTCCGCCTATCAATTTGCCAAGGCGGCCATTGCCAAGGGCCATGAGATCATGCGGGTGTTCTTTTACCACGACGGTGTCAACAATGGCACGCGTCTGACGGTTCCCCCGCAGGATGATCGCCACATTGTCAACCGCTGGTCCGAATTGGCGACCGCAAACAACATTGATCTGGTCATTTGTATCGCGGCTGCCCAGCGTCGAGGCCTGCTTGACGACAATGAAGCCAAGCGCCAGGGTAAGGATGCCAGCAATATCGCCCCGGGCTTTCGTATTTCCGGCCTGGGTCAACTGGTCGAGGCGGGCATTCAGTCCGACCGCCTGGTTGTGTTCGGCGATTAAGATTTGGGGATAGGAAAAATGTCTGATATGGATTTCGAAGAAGGCGGCGCGGTTAAAAAGTTCATGTTCGTGAACCGCAAGGCTCCCTACGGCACCATCTATGCCCTGGAAGGACTGGAAGTCGTACTGATTTCCGCCGCCTTTGATCAGGATGTCAGCCTGGCATTCCTTGATGACGGCGTGTTCCAGCTGGTCAAGGGTCAGAAGACCGAAGGCGTGGAGATGAAAAACTTCTCTCCCACCTACCGCGCGCTGGAAGGCTACGATATTGAAAAGCTCTATGTCGAGCGCGAGTCTCTGGAAGCGCGCGGCCTGAGCGAAGACGATCTGCTGGTCGATGTGCAAATCATGTCTGCTGCTGAAATGGGCGCCATGATGGCCGAGCAGGATGTCGTAATCAGCTTCTGAGGGGAGAACGTAAATGCTGCATATTGTGAACAAATCCCCCTTCGACGCCAACAGCGTAGCTGGCGTGCTGCGCGTGGCGAACAAGGATGGTGCGGCGCTGTTGCTGATCGAAGACGGCGTTTATGCCGCCGTCAAGAATGGCGCCAATGAGGCGGCTTTGAAAGCTGCTGGCATGCCGGTCTATGTGTTGCAGCCGGACTCTGATGCCCGTGGCCTGCAAACCCGTCTGATGGATGGCGTCAACATGGTCGATTACGGTGGTTTTGTTGACTTGGTCGCTACGCACAATACCGTGCAATCCTGGCTGTAAGTCGGCCGCATTCTTTTTTTACTGATTCTTTCGAGAGGAGTTGAATCATGGGTCTGATGGTAAATGGCACTGAAATTGAAACCGATGAAGAAGGTTTTTTGGTCAATCTGAGCGACTGGACTCCCGAAGCGGCTGCTGAGCTGGCTAAAGGCGAAAGCATCGAAATGACCGATCAGCACTGGGAAGTGGTCAACTTCCTGCGCGAATACTATGACGAGTATCAAATCGCTCCGGCGGTTCGCGTGCTGACCAAGGCGATCGGCAAGAAACTGGGTCCGGACAAGGGCAACAGCAAGTATCTGTACGACTTGTTCCCCTACGGTCCTGGCAAACAGGCTTGCAAGATCGCCGGTCTGCCCAAGCCAACCGGCTGCATCTAAACACCGGTTTAGACTTAAGGCGAGCAAGCGGCAGCCAATGGCTGCCGCTTATTTCAAGTATTGCAAAACGGAAGACGGCTGACTCATGTCCACGCTCTCCCTGATTTACGTTACGTTGTTTTATGCGGCAACGCTGTTGCTGGCCATTGGACTGATTCGCAAGATTGTCCAATATGCCAAGACCCCGGCACCGCTCAAGATTCCTACGACGCCCGCGCCGACAAGCAACAGTGGCGTGGCATTACGCATGGCGCGCGAAGTCGTGCTGTTCGAGAGCCTGTTCAAGTCCACCAAGTGGACGTGGATTTTTGGCTGGTTGTTCCATTTCGGGTTGTTCCTGGTGCTGGTGCGCCATTTGCGTTACTTCCTGGCTGATGTCCCGGGATGGTTGCTGGCTATTCAGCCCTTCGGAAAATATGCGGCTTTCATGATGATTGCTGGCCTCGCCGGACTGCTGGCGCGGCGTTTTCTGGTCGATCGTGTCCGTTACATTTCCACCCCGTCCGATTATTTGCACTTGATCCTGTTGATCGGTATCGGCGTGTCTGGCGCCATGATGACCTTCGTTGCCCATACCGACATCGTTGCACTCAAGGTGTTTGTTTTGGGTCTGATGCGTCTGGCGCCGCAACCCGTTCCGGAAGACCCTGTACTTCTGGCGCACCTTGCGATGGTTGCTCTGCTGATGATTGTTTTTCCCATCAGCAAGCTGTTACATGCGCCCGGCGTATTTTTCAGCCCCACGCGCAATCAGGCTGACAATCCGCGCGAGCGGCGTCATCTGGCGGACTGGGCTGCTTCGCTCGAGAAATAATTAACAGGAGACTTGCGTGGCTGCCGCCCCCCAATTTGAAGTTGCCAAACTGACCGGCGAAATCAACGTCCCCAAACTGCGCGAAGGCGCGATGGCGGGCATCAAGGCGTATATTGCCAACGAAAAGATTCAGGCCCCGCTTGGGTACCCGGGTGAGCTGGTCGAAGACTGGCATGACCGCGCGATCGGCAAGATGGGCGAGTTGCTCAAAAAATATCGCTCGCTCCAGGTATTCATGGACGCCTGCGTGCATTGCGGCGCCTGTACCGACAAGTGTCATTACTACATTGGCACAACCGACCCGAAGAACATGCCAGTGGCGCGACAAGACCTTATGCGCCAAGTCTATCGTCGCCATTTCACCTTTGCCGGGAAGTATTTCCCAAAACTGGTTGGTGCGAAGGATCTGACAAAAGAAATCCTGGACGACTGGTACAGTTATTACTACCAATGTTCCGAATGCCGCCGCTGCTCCGTTTATTGCCCCTACGGCATTGATACAGCGGAAATCACCATGGCTGGCCGCGAGATACTCGACAGTGTCGGCATTGGTCAGAAATATTCCAACGAAATTCTCGGCAAGCTGCATCGCATCGGCAACAACCTCGGTTTGCCTGGCCCGGCCATCGAAGACACATTGCTTGGCCTGGAAGAGGATGTGCTGGAAGATACCGGTATTCCCGTCAAGTTTCCGCTTGATGTCGAGGGGGCCGAAGTTCTGCTGGTGACGCCCTCCGCTGATTTCTTTTCCGAACCGCATGTCGAATCGCTGATCGGTTACGCCAAGGTGTTTCATGCCGCCGGCATCAGCTGGACGTTATCCACCAAAGCTTCCGAGGCTGGCAACTTCGGCCTGTTCATCGGCAGCTACGAAAACATGCGCAAGGCAGCCCTGCGTATCCGCGATGCCGCGCTTGATCTGGGCGCAAAGCGGATCGTCGTGGGTGAATGCGGGCATGCCTGGCGTGTCGCCTACAGTTTCTGGAACACCCTGACGGGCGTGGGTGCGGGCGCCCCGGAAGACGATGAATTCGCCCGCAAGCTGCAAGCTCAGCTTGACCCCAGCGTGCCGCAGCCGTCGCATATTTGTGAAGTGACGCATGATCTGCTCAAGCGCGGCGTGATCAAGGCGGACAAGTCCAGGAACGATCACCGTGTGATCACTTTCCACGACTCCTGTAACGTGTCGCGTGCCTCGCGCATGGGCGACATGCCCGGTGGCCAATTCATTATCCCGCGCGAGGTGATCAAGATGGTCGCCAACAACTATCAGGACATGGCGCCTGGCACCACGCACGAAGCCACGTTCTGTTGCGGCGGCGGCGGTGGATTGCTGACCGATGATCTCATGGAGGTCCGTGTCAAGGGCGCGCAGCCGCGCATGGAAGCATTCAAGGATGTCGTGGACAACAACAAGGTCAATTTCCTTGCCTTGATCTGTGCCATCTGCAAGGCCCAATTCACCAAGGTTCTGCCTTATTACGGTTACAACATGGACATGGTGGGCGGCGTCCACCAGCTTGTAAGTACTGCCATCGAGCTTCCAGGGCTGGGCGCGGGCCCGGTTGAGCAAGAAGCCGACGCGGCGAGCGATGAATAATCAGGAATTTTTCTAGGAGAGCAGCAATGTCGACCACATCCGATGACATGAAAAAAGGTCTCACGTTCCGCAAGTTCAAGGACGGTGAAACCAGCCAGTACCGTAAAGGTAGTGAATGGATTTTCGACGCCGATCACACCCACAAGTGTCCCGAGTACATGCTGTCCTCTCCACCTTGCCAGGCTTCCTGTCCGGCGGGTGAGGATATTCGCGGCTACTTGAACATCGTGCGCGGCATCGAGAAGCCGCCAGCAGGCATGAACTGGCAGGAATATGCCTTCCGCCGCATCACCGAAGCCAACCCCTTCCCCTCGGTGATGGGCCGTGTGTGTCCAGCACCTTGCGAATCCGGCTGTAACCGTAACCAGGTGGAAGACCACGTTGGCATCAACTCCGTGGAACATTTCGTTGGTGACTACGCCATCGACAACAAGTTGGGCTTCAAGCGCGACGAAAGCGTTAAGCCCTCCGGCAAGAAAGTCGCCATCATCGGCGGCGGCCCGGCCGGCATGGCCGCAGCCTACCAGCTGGCGCTCAAAGGCCACAGCTGCACGATTTTTGATGACCACGCCGAACTCGGCGGCATGATGCGCTACGGCATCCCGGGCTTTCGTACCCCGCGTCACATCCTTGACGGCGAAATCCAGCGCATCCTCGACCTGGGTGTAGAGACGCGCTTGAAGACGCGCATTGGCACCGATGTGAAGTTTGAGGACATCGAAAAAGAATTTGACGCCATCTTCATGGGCATGGGCGCGCAGAGTGGCCGTACCTTGCCGGTTGAAGGCGCTGAAGCCCCCAACTGCGTGACTGCGACTTCCTTCCTCAAGGCCTTTAACGAAGGCCGACTGCAACACGTTGGCAACCGCGTGGTGGTCATCGGTGGTGGCGATACCTCGATTGACGTGGCGACCGTCGCCCGTCGTTTGGGCAACATCACCAACATCACTGATCTGGATCGTCCAGAGAACGTCCTGGCCGGACATGCCGCGCACGATGTGGCCAAGATTTCCGCTCGTGGCGGCGCCGACGTGGTGCTGGTGTCCCGCGCCACCATGGACAAGATGAACGCCGCCAAGGCCGAAGTCGAGCACGCGCTGGAAGAAGGCATCAAGATCATCGGCGGCGTGACCCCGATTGCGGTGGTGCGTGGTGCGGATGGCCGTGCGACCGCGCTTCGTGTCGCCGAGTTTGAAGTGGTCAAGGGCGAAACCATCATCAAGGCAGGCACCGAGCAGGACCTGCCGGCCGACCTGATCGTGTCCGCCATTGGTCAGGCTGTTGATTTCACCGGCCTGGAAGGTTTCAACAACAACAAGGGCCTGATCAAGCCGGATGGCAATTACCGTTTCCCCGGCAAGCCGCACATTTTCGTGGGTGGCGACATCATCAAGCCCCACCTGCTGACCACTGCCATCGGCCACGCTTCTATCGCCGCCGACGGCATCGACGCTTTCCTGCGCGAGGGCGCCACTGATTTGGGCAAGCGCCCCAAGGTGGATGCACACCGCTTTGACATGCTTCGCAAGCTGGTTGAATCCGGCAAGCCGGTCGAGGAATACAACCACGAGCAAGTCTGGGGAACATCTGCCGCCAAGTACGCGGTGCATAACTACGAAGACCGTTCCGCCAAGTATGTGATTCCGTCCAACGAGTTGTTCCTGGGCCATTTCATGTACGAGGACCGCAACAAGCGCGACATGATTCACCTGACTGCCGAGGAAGCCTTGGGCAACTTCGAAGAGCGTCTGCTCAAACTGGACGAAAAGCAGGTGGTGGCGGAAGCCAAGCGTTGCATGTCCTGCGGGCTGTGCTTCGAATGCGACAACTGTGTGGTGTACTGCCCGCAGACCGCCGTGTTCCGTGTCAAGAAGAACGACCGCACCACCGGACGTTATGTGGATACTGACTACAGCAAGTGCGTCGGTTGCCATATCTGCGCGGACGTCTGCCCGACTGGTTACATCCAGATGGGCATGGGCGATTAATCAACCGGAACCAGGACAGGACGAAGATGCTGGGGATGAAATGGTCGGACCGGTGGCTCGCGTCGGCTGTCATGGGCATGTTGCTGGCTTTTCTGCCGCTGGCGCCGGCTGGCGCAGGTGGTAGCGTGCCCAAGCCCGTGATCCAGAAGGCGCAGGGCGAGCAATGTGTCGAAGATACCGATTACATGCGGCGCAATCACATGAAAGTGTTGAACCACCATCGCGACAAGACGGTGCACCAGGGCATTCGCACCAAGCAACACAGCCTCAAGGGCTGCATCGACTGCCATGCGACACCCAACGCCGCGGGTCAGAAGACCGTACTAGGCAAGGACCATTTCTGCCAAAGCTGCCACACTTATGCGGCGGTACAGGTGGACTGTTTCCAGTGCCATTCGAGCAGGCCTGCCCCCGCGCAAACTTCAGTCCTTGTCTCGCGCAAAGCCGCGCCTGCGGCTGACGGCAGCAACAAACCCGGAATAACATCCCGTTCTGCGTCGCCCGCCATGGCAACATTCCCGTCGACCCAACAGCTTACGGGGGGGATCAAATGAACCAGTTTGAACAATACCGCCGCAAGTTCATCGGTGGTGCGCTGATGACAGCAGGTGCGGCAGCCATGCCTGGTCTGATGCTGGTGGAAGCGGCGCATAGCCGGAATCCCGATGAAGCCGTCAGCAGCAAAAACCGTTGGGGCCTGTTGATCGACACCACGAAATGTGCGACAGGCTGCAATGAATGCGTGACTGCCTGCAATACTGAAAATGGCCTGTCCGGCAAAACGGGTACGCAAGATTCTCAATGGATCCGCAAGGTTGAACTGACCAACAAGAAAACTGGCACGACACACTCGCTGCCGATGATGTGCCAGCACTGCGAGCATCCCCCGTGTGTCGATGTCTGCCCTACCGGCGCCTCGTTCAAACGCGAAGATGGCATTGTGCTGGTGGATCGTCATATCTGCATCGGCTGCCGCTACTGCATGATGGCCTGCCCATACAAAGCACGTTCGCTGGTTCATGAAGACCTCAATGATACGCAGCTCGCGCACATGCCGCGTGGCAAGGGCTGTGTTGAGTCCTGCACGCTTTGCATGCACAAGGTCGATGCCGGCGAACAGACCACGGCTTGTGCGACGGCATGTCCTGAACAGGCGATCCTGTTTGGTGACCTCAACGACCCCGCCTCCGAAATCGCCCAGCGCCTGGCCACATACGCCAGCAAGGAAGTTCGCGCCGATCTCGGCCTGAATACCGGCATCCGTTATACGGGAATCTGACATGCATATCGTCAATCGTGAACTAGAAGGAAACAGCACCGGGTACTGGGCGTTGCTGGGCGGACTGGGTGTGCTGGTGTTGATTGGTCTGTTTGCCGCCTACAACATGGAACATCATGGCCATGTCATCACCGGCATGAATAACCAGATTGTCTGGGGCTTGCCGCATGTGTTCGCCGTGTTTTTGATCGTGGCCGCCTCTGGCGCGCTCAACGTCGCCTCTGTGGCGGGTGTGTTTGGCAAGAAGGCCTACAAGCCGCTGGCCCCGCTGTCGGCGTTGTTGGCGATTGCCTTGCTGGCGGGTGGTCTGGCCGTGCTGATGCTTGACCTCGGTCGCGCCGACCGCGCCATCATCACTGCATGGGAAATCAATCCGACCTCGGTGTTCTCCTGGAACGTGGTGCTCTATAGCGGCTTTTTTGGCTTTGCGGCGGCATACTTGTGGACCATGCTTGACAAGACGGCCAAGGATTTTTATCCCTTCGCAGGTTATGGCGCTTTTATCTGGCGGCTGATCCTGACAACAGGTACCGGTTTGATTTTCGGTTTCCTCGTTGCGCGCCAAGCCTTTGGCTCCGCCCTGCTGGCGCCAATGTTCATTATTTACTCGCTGCTCTATGGTACTGCGGTGTATTTGCTGGTTCTGGCGGCAGCCTACATTGGCGGCGGACGTCCGCTTGGTGATGGAGTACTGCGCCGTCTGAAGAACATGCTGCTCATTTTCATCGCTGCCTCGTTCTACATCACGCTGGTCTATCACCTTACAAATGCCTACTACGCCAAGATGTGGGATTTTGAACGTTTTATTCTGCGCGACGGCGGGATCTACACCACGTTGTTCTGGCTGGGGCAAGTCGTGATTGGCTATGTCGTTCCCTTTATTTTATTGGCAGCGCCCAATACACGCGGCAATCGCAGCGCCCTGATTGGCGCTTCAGTGATGATCGTATTAGGTGCGCTGGCGCAGATGTACGTGACGATCATTGGTGGACAGGCTTTCCCGTTGGAAATGTTCCCGGGTTATGAAGTGAAAAGCACGTTCTTCGATAGCGGCATTCATGAATACATGCCCAGCCATTGGGAATGGATGTTAGGGGTCGGCGGTCTGGCGATTTCCCTGGCAATGGTGACTTTTGCCGTGAAGATCCTACGGATTCTTCCGGAAAGTCTGTCGGATGAGGTGGCCGATCCCCATGCGGGCAAATAAGCCTCTCTGATACTCCGGTGCAAGACATAAGGGCGCGCAAGCGCCCTTGTTTGCCTTTTGGGCTTTTGATTCCTGTTACACATGCCATCTCGTTTTCTGATTTCTGCCGCACACAAATCCTCGGGGAAAACCACCCTGAGCATCGGTCTGTGCGCGGCGCTCAGGCAGCGTGGTTTACAGGTCCAGCCATACAAGAAAGGCCCGGACTACATCGACCCCATGTGGCTGACGCGTGCGAGCGGACGCGCTTGCCATAACCTGGATTTCTACCTCATGGGCGATGAGGAAGTCAGGGATGTTTTTGCGGAACATTCGGCCGATGCGGATGTGGCGCTCGTGGAAGGCAACAAGGGACTATATGACGGCCTTGACCTGGACGGCAGCAACAGCAACGCCGCGCTAGCCAAGCTGCTGGATGTGCCGGTGGTGCTGGTCATCGACGCGCGCGGTATGACACGCGGTGTCGCGCCGTTGATTCTGGGTTACCAGGCCTTTGACAAGGACATCCGCATCGCGGGCGTGATTCTCAATCAACTCGGCGGCAGTCGGCATGAAAGCAAACTGCGTGCTGTGATCGAACATTACACCGATGTGCCGGTTATCGGTGCAGTCCAGCATGAATCCGACATGCAGATACTTGAGCGCCACCTTGGCTTGATTCCCAGCAATGAGGCGTCGGAAGTCGAAAAGCAGATTGACCGGATCGCGGCACGCGTATCGCAACAGGTCAATCTTGACGGGTTGCTTGAGTTGACGCGCCAGCAGCCTCCGAGCGTTGTCCAGGCCCCTCGCAAAACTGTGGCAAGCCGCTTGCGCATTGGCATTGCCCAGGATGCCGCGTTCGGTTTTTATTACGCGGATGATCTGCAAGCCCTGCAAGACGGTGGCGCGGAACTGATCGCCATCAACACCATGCAAGATAAACGACTGCCGCCGATCGACGGGCTGATCATTGGCGGCGGTTTTCCCGAGTCGTTCCTGAACAGGCTGGAGGCCAATGTCACGCTTCGTCAGGACATCAAACATGCCATAGATCGTGGTCTGCCAGCATACGCTGAATGTGGCGGCCTGATGTACCTGTCCCGCTCCATAAAATGGAAAGATGAAACCAATGAAATGGTCGGTGTGATTCCGGGCGATATCGTCATGCACGACAAGCCGGTTGGCCGTGGCTATGTCAGACTGAAGGAAACCGGGACTAGTCCCTGGAATGGCGAAGCGCCTTTGGAAGATATTCGTGCCCATGAATTTCACTATTCCAGCATTGAGAATTTGCCGGAAGACCTGATATATGCGTACGAGGTCCTGCGCGGTCATGGTATCGACGGCAAGCGCGATGGACTGGTGTATCGCAATTTGCTGGCATCCTACACACATCTACGCTCCACCCGGCGTTTCAGTTGGGTGAAGCGTTTTCTGGCGCTGGTGGAAAAGCACAAGCGTGCTGCTTCCACGCAAGCTGCCGCATGAGTTGTTTTTGCCGAGTTGATTTTTTTAAATGGAGAAACCATGTTGACACTGACACCCGCCGCGGCACACCAGATTCAGTCCGCAATACCCCCCGAAGCTTCCTTTGAAGGTCTCTCCCTGCGCATTGCCGCACGCCGCGCCATGGACGGGTCCATTGAATATGCCATGGGCATGGATAACGAACGCGACAATGACAAGACGGTCGTCGTCGAAGGCGTCAGCCTGCTGGTCAACGAGCACAGCGCCGACCTTCTGATGGGCGTGACCATTGATTTTGTCGAGGAAAACGGCCAGCCCTTGTTTGTGTTTCTCAACCCCAACGACGCCGGTCCGATGACTGGCGGCGGCGGGTGTGGATCGGGCGGCGGTGGCTGTGGCAGCGGCGGATGTGGATCGGGCGGCGGTGGCTGTGGCAGCCGCTGAGAATCGCGATTAGAAAAACTCAACGTTGCGACGCAAAAAACAGGGAAGTTGTGTTTACCCAGGTGCGCAGTGGGCCTGATGTGATGCAACGTGACGCAATGGTCCATTCTTTGCGTCCCATGCGCCGCTACATGCAGATTGGTTTTATAAGGCTGACATGAACTTCCTTCCCATTTTCATTGACCTGCGCGGCAAGACTTGCCTCGTGGTGGGTGGCGGCGATACGGCTGCGCGTAAAACCGGCATGCTGCTGCAGGCTGGCGCGTGGATTCGCCTTGTGCACAACGGCGAATTGGTCTCGGCGTTTGTCGATCACAAGGAACACGATCGCATCACGCACGTGCGCGCGGCATTCAACGATGCGGCGCTGGAGGGGGTTGAACTCGTTATCAGCGCAGCCGAAGACGATGCCATCGACAAGCAGGTGTTCGACGCCGCGCGTGCACGCCACATTCCCGTCAACGTGGTGGACAAGCCAGCGATGTGCAGCTTTGTACTGCCGGCCATACTCGATCGTTCACCGATGATCGTGGCCGTTGGTACTGGCGGTGCTTCTCCGGTGCTGGCAAGATTGCTGCGCGCAAGGCTGGAGACGCTGATTCCTGCCAGCTATGGCCGCCTGGCGCACCTGGCTGAGAGTTTCCGCGAGAAGGTCAAGGCCAAATTCTCCAGCCCACCCATGCGTCGCATCTTCTGGGAAAAAGTCCTGCAAGGCCCGGTGGCCGAAATGGTGTTCTCCGGCAAGGAAGACGATGCCGCAAAACTGTTGCAGCACACGCTGGAGCAGGAAACCGATGCGCAACCGGTGGGCGAGGTGTATCTCGTCGGCGCCGGACCCGGCAACCCCGACCTGCTGACTTTCCGCGCCTTGAGGTTGATGCAGCAGGCCGATGTCGTGGTGCACGACAACCTCGTGTCCGAACCCATCATGGACATGTGTCGCCGCGATGCTGAGCGTATCTATGTCGGTAAAAAGCGCGCTGACCATGCCGTGCCGCAGGAAGACATCAACATGCTGCTGGTGCGCCTGGCCAAGGAAGGCAAGCGCGTATTGCGCCTGAAAGGCGGCGACCCGTTCATTTTCGGGCGCGGCGGCGAAGAAATCGAAACCCTGGTCGACCACGGCGTGCCGTTCCAGGTCGTGCCGGGCATTACCGCTGCGGCGGGCGTGGCGTCCTATGCGGGCATACCGCTCACGCATCGGGACTATGCCCAGTCGGTGACGTTCGTCACTGGCCATCTCAAGGATGACAGCATCAACCTCGACTGGGACGCCATCGCCAAGCCAAACCAGACCATTGTCATCTATATGGGTTTGCAGGGCTTGCCGGTACTGTCAAAGGAACTCGTCAAACACGGCCTGCCGCCGCAGACACCGGCGGCCATCGTGCAGCAGGGGACTACGCCACATCAGCGGGTTGTCACCGGCACGCTGGAAAGCCTGCCTGTATTGGCAGTGGAAAGCCATCTCAAGCCGCCTACACTCATCATCGTCGGCAGTGTGGTCAGCCTGCATCACAAGCTCAAGTGGTTTGTGAGCGAGGATGATCGGGCCGCGTCTGCCAGGTAGAGCACAGCGAACGCTTTTCTCGACGTTTTTTGATTAGCCCGGATATTTCACCAGATCGCGGGAGGGGGGGCGTAAAGATGCCGCAAATTGGCCGCCAACACCCGCGAAGGCCGACGGTGCAAACTGGATTTGCGGTTGATTGCCTGCCATGCCTTGATCCATGCTTATCTCCATACTATTCAGACCGGTCTGGTGAAATATCCGGGTTAGCCCATAACTGGAGAAAGCAAAAAAACGGGCGCCTTGCGGCGCCCGTTTCAATAGCTGATTTACCTGCTGCTTAATGCGCGGCGGGCTTGAACAGCTTAGACTTGTCAACCAGGTCGTAGTGCTTGCGCTTGAAGCAATTCCACTTCTTGGTTTCCTTGTCGTAGACGGAGTTGACGAAGCACTTCCAGTTTTCCTCGTCCACGAAGTTCTTGTCCATGCGGTAGTAGAAGCCGGGATAGCGCGATTCCTGACGGAACAGGATGTGCTGCAGGTGGGCTTCCGCCGTGAGGATACGGTGGTAGTTTTCCCAGGCGCGCAGCAGTTCGTGCAGGTCCTTCGCACGCATCTTCATGGCGTCTTCCTTCAGCATGTCCAGCTTGTCCTGCGCCACCTTGAGCATGTTTTCGTTGGTGGTGTAGTAGGTGGCCACGCCCGCAACGTACTCGTCCATGATCTTCTGCAGACGGAACTGCAGCATCTTGGGAGTGATGTAGTTGGGGTTCACATCAATTGCCGTGGTGTAGTCCTTGAACTCCAGGTAGGTGCGGACCGGACGGTAGATCTCATCCACCAGGGTGGCGGCATCGGTGTCCAGTTCAACCTTCATGTCCTTGTTGTCCACGCAGTACTTGACCATCGCCTTGGCGCACATGCGGCCTTCGGCGTGTGAGCCGGAGGAGAACTTGTGGCCGGAAGCGCCCACGCCGTCACCGGCGGTGAACAGACCCTTGACGGTGGTCATGCCGCGGTAGCCCCAGTTCCAGCCCTTGGGCAGGTGAGCCGGGATCTTGGCCGCATCGGCGTGATCTTCGGAGGTGGGGGCGCCGACGTCGGTCGGGCCGGAGGTCCAAATGCCGCAGCAACCGGAGTGCGAACCCAGCAGGTAGGGCTCGGTCGGCATCAGCTCGGAGTTTTTCTTCTCGGGCTCGATGTTCTCGCCAACCCAGATGCCGCACTGGCCGACACACATGTCCAGGAAGTCTTCCCAGGCTTCGGCTTCGAGGTGCTTGACTTCACGCGGGGACAGGGTTTCACGCAGCTTGCCCAGCGCGGTCACGGTATCCATGTAAATGGGGCCGCGGCCTTCCTTCATCTCCTTGAGCATCAGGTGGTTGCGCAGGCAGGAAG